>NZ_JBIWJA010000010.1:195625-205090 GCF_044764905.1 Streptomyces sp. NPDC093586
ACCTGCCCCGCGCCGCAGCAGTAGGCGGCCGACGCGGCTCAGCCCCGCAACGCCTCCAGCTGATCCAGGAACCACCGGGCCGGAGGCAGCGCCGTCCCCGCCGCGGCCAGCCGCTTCGACCGCTCCGCCCGCTCCCCGGGCGGGACGGACAGCGCCTCGTGCAGCGCCTCCGCGGTGCCGGCGACGTCGTACGGGTTCACCACGACGGCGTCGCCGCCCAGCTCCTCGTACGCCCCCGCCTCCCGCGACAGCACCAGCACGCACCCCCCGTCCGAGACGAGCGGCACCTCCTTCGCCACGAGGTTCATCCCGTCCCGGATGGGGTTGACCAGCGCCACGTCCGCCAGCCGGTACGCCGCCAGCGACCGCGCGAAGTCGTCCTTCAGGTTCAGCACGACCGGCGTCCACCCGTCCGTCCCGAACTCCGCGTTGATCTCCTCGGCGACCCGCTGCACCTCGGCCGTGTAGTCCCGGTACACGGCGAGGTCCTGCCGCGACGGGTAGGCGAACGCGACGTGCACGACCCGCTCCCGCCACTGGGGCCGGTCGGCGAGCAGCCGCCGGTACGCCAGCAGGCCCCGCACGATGTTCTTGGACAGCTCGGTCCGGTCCACCCGCACGATGGTCCGGCGCGCACCGCCGTCCGGCGCCGTGCCGATCTCCTCGCGCAGCGCCGCCATCCGTTCGTCGACGTCGGCCTCGTGCGACCGCTTCCGCAGGAAGTCCCCGTCCGCCCCGAGTCCGTGCACACCGATCTCCGTGCCGCCGAGGCCGCCCACCAGCGCGTCGCAGCAGGCGGTGAACGCGTCGGCCCACCGCCGGGTGAGGAACCCGAGCCGGTCGGCGCCCAGCATTCCGCGCAGCACCTGCCCGGCGATGTCGTCCGGCAGCATCCGGAAGTAGTCCACCGGCGCCCACGGCGTGTGCGAGAAGTGACCGATCCTGAGGTCGGGCCGCAGCTCGCGCAGCATCCCCGGCACCAGCGTCAGGTGGTAGTCCTGCACGATCGCGACCGCGCCCTCGGCGGCCTCCTCGGCCAGCGCCTCGGCGAAGGCCCGGTTGAACGCCTCGTAGGACGCCCACTGCCGCCGGAACTCCGCGTCGAAGACGGGCTCCAGGGGCGTCTGGTACAGCATGTGGTGCACGAACCACAGCACCGAGTTGGCGATCCCGTTGTACGCGTCCGCGTGCACGTCGGCCGGCACGTCCAGCATCCGCACGCCGTCCTCGCCGACCCCGCGCCGCACCGCCTCGCGGTCGCCGTCGCCCAGCGCGGAGCAGACCCACAACGCGCCCGCGTCCGGCCCGATGGCCGACAGTCCGGAGACCAGCCCGCCGCCGCCCCGTCTGGCGTGCAGCGAACCGTCCTCCCGCACCTCGTACGAGACGGGCCCCCGATTGGAGGCGACCAGCACCTGAGCAGCACCGAAGGTTGAAGCCATACGCCTCAACCTAGCCCGGCCCCGAAAACCTCAAACGTGCCCGCGCGTCACTCGGGCGACGATGTGGTCACGTGACGTGTGCGAGTGATGTGAACATCTGATGATGTGCGTTCACATTTCAATCAACGGGGGGTGGGCGCCCATGCCCATACGCATGCACATGAGCCGATTCGCCGGCACCGCGGCACTGGTCGCGGCCTCCGCGCTGGCACTGGCCGGCTGCGGCGGCCCGACCGCGGACACGAAGGCGGACGAGCGGCCGGCGGCGGCCACCGCCACACCGAGCAGCGGCGGTCCCGCACCCGAGGCGTCCCCCACGCCGACCCGGAGCCCGATCCCCACGCCCACCCCCACCCCGACCACCGCCACGCTGCCGGACTTCACCGGCCGCGGCGTCGGGGCGGCCGTCCTCGCGGCGAAGGAGGCCGGCCTCGACCACGCCGTCCGGCTCCAGGGCACCGGACGGACCGCTTCCTCCTGGGGCACGGGCGAGAAGGTCTGCGAGCAGAGCGGCGGGACGGGCACCGTGACGTTCACCGTCGCCCGCGACGGCCGCGACTGCGCCGGACGCCTGCTGCACACCCCGGAGCCCACCCCGACCCCCGAACCGGGGAAGACCCGGGACACGGGCGGTTCCGGCGGAGGCGGCGGCACGGGCACCGGCGCCTGCGAGCTCACCAGCCCGGCGGGCAACTGCTACGCCGACGGCCAGTTCTGCGCCGAGAAGCACCGCGGACTGAGCACCCACGGCCGCGGCGGCGAGTACCTGACCTGCGAGGAGGACTCCGCCGGCCGCTGGCGCTGGTCGGACGGCGTCACCGGCTGACGCGGGCGGACCCGGCCCCCCGGAGCGGTTCCGGAGCGGTTCCGGAGCGGTTCCGGAGCGGTTCCGGAGCGGCCCCGGAGGGCTCACGCCACCCTCCGGGCCGCGTACTCCGCGATCTGCGCCATCGGCGGCCGCTCCTCGGTGTCCACCGGGTAGGTGCGCGGCTCGAAACCGTCCCTGCCCCGCTCGAACTGGGTCAGGGACGGCCGGACCAGATGGCCGCGGGCCAGCCGGAGCTGGGCGGTGCGGTAGATCGCGGCGGACATGCGGCCCAGGGCCTGCCCGTCCTGGTGCCGGTGCCTGCGGACGCCGACGTCGACCTGCGCGAGGGCGTCCAGGCCCACCAGGTGCAGGGCGTCGACCAGCATGCCCAGCTCCACCCCGTAGCCGACGGGGAAGGGGAGCTGTTCGAGGAGCGAGCGGCGGGCCGCGTACTCGCCGCCGAGCGGCTGGACGAAGCCGGCCAGCAGCGGCCAGTGCATGTTGAGCAGCGGCCGGGCCATGAGTTCCGTGACCCGCCCGCCCTGGCCGGCCGCCGCTTCGGTGGTGTGTCCGTCGGGCTGCGCGAGCGGGCGGTCGTACATCGCCTTGACGAGGTGGACCTCCGGGTCCGTGAGCAGCGGGCCCACGATGCCGGAGACGAAGTCGGCGGAGAACTCGCGCAGATCGGCGTCGACGAAGCAGACGATGTCCCCGCCGGTGACCAGCAGCGAGCGCCACAGCACCTCGCCCTTGCCGGGCACGGCCGGGATGCGCGGGAGTATCTCGTCGCGGTGCACGACGCGCGCCCCCGCCGCCGCGGCCACCGCCGACGTGCGGTCGGCCGACCCGGAGTCCACGACCACGAGTTCGTCGACGAGCGGGACCCGGTGCATCAGCTCGCGGCGGATCACCGCGACGATGTCGCCGACGGTCGCCTCCTCGTCGAGCGCGGGCAGCACCACGCTGACCGACTGGCCCGTGGCGCGCTTGGCGGCCATGATCTGGGAAAGCGTGCGGTCTGCCACGGACCAGGAGCGTGTGCCAAGCCAGCGCTCGACTTCTTCCAGCACGGTCGGTGGGCTCCTTCGTGATCCATCTCGCGGTTCGGACGACTGTCTCAACTGTCGTGGCCTTCGGTTACAGTCTTGAACAACGCGGCCGGCCGGTGCATGCCGGGGTCGCCGCGTGACGCGAAAAACAACCACATACCGCTCATCCAGAGGGGCAGAGGGACACGGCCCGATGAAGCCCCGGCAACCCTCCAGTCGGTTCTCGCGGATCGCCGTCGATCGCGGCGCGAGGCTCCCGGCTAGGGAAGGTGCCAAATCCGTCTCACGGCGAGATGCGTCGTGAGGAAGATGAGGAGAAAGGGCCTCGCCTCACATGGCTGTGCAGACTGTCGCAAGCAGCACCGACACCACCGCTTCCCCCGCCTCCCCCGTGGACCTGGGCCCCGCCGCGGCGCTCTCCTGCCGCGAATGCGGCCACCGCGTGCCCCTCGGCCCGGTCTTCGCCTGCGAGGAGTGTTTCGGCCCGCTGGAGATCGCCTACGACTTCTCGGGCCACGACGCCGAGGAACTGCGGAAGCGGATCGAAGCGGGCCCCGCGAACATCTGGCGTTACGCCCCCCTGCTGCCCGTCCCCGCGGACGTGGCGACCAAGCCGAACATCAACCCCGGCTGGACCAAGCTCGTCAAGGCCGACAACCTCGCCCGCGAACTCGGCGTCACCGGCGGCCTGTACGTCAAGGACGACTCCGGCAACCCGACGCACTCCTTCAAGGACCGCGTCGTCGCCCAGGCCCTGGAGGCCGCCCGCGCCTTCGGCTTCACCACCCTGTCCTGCTCCTCCACCGGCAACCTCGCCGGGGCCGTCGGCGCCGCCGCCGCCCGGGCCGGCTTCCGCTCCTGCGTGTTCATCCCGCACGACCTGGAGCAGGGCAAGGTCGTCATGGCCGCCGTCTACGGCGGTGAACTCGTCGGCATCGAGGGCAACTACGACGACGTGAACCGCTTCTGCTCCGAGCTGATCGGCGACCCGGCCGGCGAGGGCTGGGGCTTCGTCAACGTCAACCTGCGGCCGTACTACGCCGAGGGTTCCAAGACCCTCGCGTACGAGATCTGCGAGCAGCTCGGCTGGCGGCTGCCCGACCAGATCGTCGTCCCGATCGCGTCCGGCTCCCAGCTCACGAAGATCGACAAGGGCCTGCGGGAGCTGATCGAGCTCGGTCTGGTCGAGGACAGGCCGTACAAGATCTTCGGCGCGCAGGCCGAGGGCTGCTCGCCGGTGTCCACCGCCTACAAGGCGGGGCACGACGTCGTGCGCCCCCAGAAGCCGAACACCATCGCCAAGTCCCTGGCGATCGGCAACCCGGCCGACGGTCCCTACGTCCTGGACATCGCCCGCCGCACCGGCGGCGCGGTGGAGGACGTGACCGACGAGCAGGTCGTCGACGCGATCAAGCTGCTCGCCCGCACGGAGGGCATCTTCGCGGAGACCGCCGGCGGTGTGACGGTCGGCGTCACCAGGAAGCTGATCGAGAACGGCGTCCTGGACCCGACGCTCACCACGGTCGTCCTCAACACCGGTGACGGCCTCAAGACCCTCGACGCGGTGGCCGGCACCGGCCTGACCGCGACGATCCGCCCCACCCTGGACTCCTTCCGAGAGGCTGGCCTCGCATCATGAGCGTGACCGTTCGCATCCCCACCATCCTGCGCACCTACACCGGCGGGAAGGCCGAGGTCGCCGCCGAGGGCGCCACCCTCGCCGAGGTCATCTCCGACCTGGAGAAGAACCACACCGGCATCGCCGCCCGCGTCCTGGACGACCAGGGCAAGCTGCGCCGCTTCGTCAACGTCTACGTCAACGACGACGACGTCCGCTTCGAGCAGGGCCTGCAGACGGCGACGCCGGACGGCGCCGGCGTGTCCATCATCCCGGCGGTCGCCGGCGGCTGACCCGCCGCTTCGATCGCCTTCGGCGATCGGTGACACGCAGAGTTCCTGGAATTGCCCCCTCCGCGAGAGATGTGGAGGGGGTAATTCCATGTGGTTGAGCGCGGTAGAGTTGGGGAACGCGCTCCCGGCCTCCCCGGCCGGCGCCCGGAATTCCTGCCGCAGGCCCGACAAGATGTAGCCAAAGTGTGGGCACATTTCGCGGCTTTTGTTCACTTTGTGCAGCCCGACTTGACCCGGAATCAGGTGAATTCTCGCCATATTCCGGACCGGCTGCGTCCGGATTTCTCGTCCGATTGACCTGTTGCAGACGGCAGTTGTGCAGATACATTCAGCCGCGGTCGACGCGTTCCGGCGCACGCCCCCACCCATCGGGGGGCGAGGTCTGACCCGGATCCGCGAAGTGCGGGTCTGTGCAAGGGCCAGTAATAGGGGAGTTAGGCATGGCTCAGGGCACCGTCAAGTGGTTCAACGCGGAGAAGGGGTACGGCTTCATCGCGGTCGACGGTGGTGCGGATGTTTTCGTCCACTACAGCGCGATTCAGATGGACGGCTACCGCACCCTCGAAGAAGGCCAGCGGGTCGAGTTCGAGATCTCGCAGGGTCAGAAGGGCCCGCAGGCCGACATGGTCCGCCTCAGCGCCTGAGACGTGCGGCCACGCTGGCCGACGGTCTTCTCCGAAGGGCCCGCACCCCTGGGGTGCGGGCCCTTCGGCCTGCCCGGATCCGGGCGCCCGCCGGTGTTCGCCGGGGGCTGAGCACCCGCTCGATCCCCGACGGGCGCTTGCACTCGATGGTGCCGAGTGCTAATCATTGGCGTTAGCACTCTGATGGTGAGAGTGACAACGAAGGACCGGGTCGGTGAGGCCCGCGGGCCGGGTGGGAAAGGAACCCACGAGGCCGGCGAGCCGTCCGTCGCGGGCGCGGGCGCGGTCCGAAGGAATCACCCCCAGTCCTGGAGGGACCACTTCACATGGCCAAGATCATCGCGTTCGACGAGGAGGCGCGGCGCGGCCTCGAGCGCGGCATGAACCAGCTCGCGGACGCCGTCAAGGTGACGCTCGGCCCCAAGGGCCGCAACGTCGTCCTCGAGAAGAAGTGGGGCGCGCCCACGATCACCAACGACGGTGTCTCCATCGCCAAGGAGATCGAGCTCGAGGACCCGTACGAGAAGATCGGCGCCGAGCTGGTCAAGGAAGTCGCCAAGAAGACGGACGACGTCGCCGGTGACGGTACGACCACCGCGACCGTCCTCGCCCAGGCCCTGGTGCGCGAGGGTCTGCGCAACGTGGCCGCCGGTGCCAACCCGATGGCCCTGAAGCGCGGTATCGAGAAGGCCGTCGAGGCCGTCTCCGCCGCCCTGCTCGAGCAGGCCAAGGACGTCGAGACCAAGGAGCAGATCGCCTCCACGGCCTCCATCTCCGCCGCCGACACCCAGATCGGCGAGCTCATCGCCGAGGCCATGGACAAGGTCGGCAAGGAAGGCGTCATCACCGTCGAGGAGTCCCAGACCTTCGGTCTGGAGCTGGAGCTCACCGAGGGTATGCGCTTCGACAAGGGCTACATCTCGGCGTACTTCGCCACCGACATGGAGCGTATGGAGGCCGTCCTCGACGACCCGTACATCCTGATCGCGAACTCCAAGATCTCCAACGTCAAGGACCTGCTCCCGCTCCTGGAGAAGGTCATGCAGTCGGGCAAGCCGCTGCTGATCATCGCCGAGGACGTCGAGGGCGAGGCCCTGTCGACCCTGGTCGTCAACAAGATCCGCGGCACCTTCAAGTCCGTCGCCGTCAAGGCCCCGGGCTTCGGCGACCGCCGCAAGGCCATGCTCGGCGACATCGCCATCCTCACGGGCGGCGAGGTCATCTCCGAGGAGGTCGGCCTCAAGCTGGAGAACGCCACGCTCGACCTCCTGGGCAAGGCGCGCAAGGTCGTCATCACCAAGGACGAGACCACGATCGTGGACGGCGCCGGCTCCGCCGAGCAGGTCCAGGGCCGGGTCAACCAGATCCGCGCCGAGATCGAGAACAGCGACTCGGACTACGACCGCGAGAAGCTCCAGGAGCGTCTGGCGAAGCTGGCCGGCGGCGTGGCCGTCATCAAGGCCGGTGCCGCCACCGAGGTCGAGCTCAAGGAGCGCAAGCACCGCATCGAGGACGCCGTCCGCAACGCGAAGGCGGCCGTCGAGGAGGGCATCGTCGCCGGTGGTGGCGTGGCCCTGCTGCAGGCCTCCCAGGTCTTCGAGAAGCTGGAGCTCGAGGGTGACGAGGCGACCGGCGCCAACGCCGTGAAGCTCGCCCTGGAGGCCCCGCTGAAGCAGATCGCCGTCAACGGTGGTCTCGAGGGCGGCGTCGTCGTGGAGAAGGTCCGCAACCTCCAGGTCGGCCACGGCCTGAACGCCGCGACCGGCGAGTACGTCGACATGATCGCCGAGGGCATCATCGACCCGGCGAAGGTGACCCGTTCCGCGCTGCAGAACGCCGCCTCCATCGCCGCGCTGTTCCTCACCACCGAGGCCGTCATCGCCGACAAGCCGGAGAAGGCCGCCGCGGCCGCTCCGGGCGGCATGCCGGGCGGTGACATGGACTTCTGATCGACCGGTTCCGGTTGATCGACCGTCCTTCACGTACCGAGGGCGGCACTCCTGGCCACAGGCCGGGGGTGCCGCCCTCGGGCGCGTTCGAGGCCCGCGGGGGCGCGGGGCGCGGGGGTGCCGGACCGTATGAGCCGGGTCACGGATGGCGTGCGGCCGGAATGGTGGTGGCCGGCGGGCCGGTTGCACGGGGCAGGCACGCATGCGTGTGCACATACTGACCGGTACCTCCCGAGGAGCCCCCCCATGACCGTCACCGCCTCCGAAGCCGCCTCGCGCGCCGCGCGGATCCTCGCCCGCCCCGCCGTCATCAACGGCCTGACCGTGCCGAACCGCATCGCGATGGCGCCGATGACCCGCATGTTCTCCCCGGGCGGCGTCCCCGGCGACGACGTGGTCGCGTACTACGCGCGACGTGCCGCCGCCGGTGTCGGCCTGATCGTCACCGAGGGGACGTACGTCGGCCACGACTCCGCCGGGCAGAGCGACCGCGTGCCGCGCTTCCACGGGGAGGAGCAGCTGGCCGGCTGGGCGAAGGTGGCCGACGCCGTGCACGCGGCGGGCGGCACCGTCGTGCCGCAGCTGTGGCACATCGGCACGGTGCGCAGGCAGGGCGAGCCCCCCTTCCCCGACGCCCCCGCCATCGGCCCCTCCGGTCTGCGCATCGGCGAGGACGAGGCCACCGGCAAGGCGATGACGCAGCGCGACCTGGACGACGTCATCGGCGCCTTCGCCGAGGCCGCTGCCGCCGCCGAGCGCATCGGTTTCGACGGCGTGGAGATCCACGGCGCCCACGGCTACCTCGTCGACCAGTTCCTGTGGGCCGGCACCAACCGCCGCACCGACGCCTACGGCGGCGACCCCGTGGCCCGCACCCGGTTCGCCGCGGAGATCGTGACCGCCGTACGGGAGAGGGTCTCGGCCGGGTTCCCCGTGATCTTCCGGTACTCCCAGTGGAAGCAGGACGCCTACGACGCCCGCCTCGCCGAGACCCCCGAGGAGCTGGAGGCGATCCTCACCCCGCTCGCCTCGGCCGGCGTCGACGCCTTCCACGCCTCCACCCGCCGCTACTGGCGTCCCGAGTTCGAGGGCTCCGACCTCAACCTCGCCGGCTGGACCAGGAAGCTGACCGGGAAGACCGCCATCACGGTCGGCTCGGTCGGACTCGACGGCGAGTTCGGCAAGGCGTTCGCGGGCGAGGGCGCCGGCGTCGGCAGCCTCGACGACCTCCTGGACCGCATGGAGCGCGACGAGTTCGACCTCGTCGCCGTCGGCCGCGCCCTGCTCCAGGACCCGCACTGGGCCCGCAAGGTCCTGGACGGCCGCTTCGACGAGCTGGCGCCGTTCGACGCGGCGGCGCTGAAGACCCTGAGCTGAACCCCGGCCGGCTCCCGGCGCGCACCACGGCATAGGGTCCGTGGGATCACCGACTACTGCCGCACGCACGGTCGGCGGCGACCAGTCAGGAAGTGATCGATGACGAACCCCGTGACCCGGCAGGCCGAAGAGCCCGTGGAGTCCGGGCCCCCCCCCCCCCCCCGGGGGGGGGGGGGGGGGGGGGGGGGCGGGGGGGCCCGGGCCCCCCCCCCCCCCGCCCCCGGGGGGGGCGGGGGGGGGCCCCGGGGGGGGGGGGCCCCGCGCCGCGCCGTTGCCGCGTCCGAG
>NZ_JBIWJA010000011.1:0-191727 GCF_044764905.1 Streptomyces sp. NPDC093586
GACCGCTGCCGGACCCGCGGCAAGACCCACACCCAGGCCCTCCTCCGCCTGGCCCGGCAACGCATCAGCGTCCTGTTCGCCATGCTCCGCGACGGAACCTTCTACGAAGCGCGCATCCCCGCAGCAGTCACCACATGACCAGCTCGGCTTGACGAAAGACATAGAGGCACCCCCCTCTCCCGGGGGTTTCTCCGCGGCCACGTCGTGGCCGCGGACCTCGACCGGCGGGCGGGCGGCGGGGGCGACTCGCGAGGTGTCGATGTCGGTCGCGACCACCTTGCCGGTCGGCCCCACCCGCGGGCCGGCCAGGACACCACGGACGTGCCGTCGGCTCCCGCCTCCCAGCAGCGTCGGCCCGGGCCGACGCCGAGCGTTTCGAGGTGCCGGAACCTCGTGGGGTCGAAGAGGGCGGCGAAGGCGTCGAAGCGCTCCGCCGCCTCGGCCTGCTGGTTGTCGAGGAGATACCCGTCGGATCACGTCATGTCCCGATCACCCCAGTCGCCCGGCTCGCCGGAAGCGGCCGACGCACCTGCGCGACGGGCCCCGGCGCCGCGGGAAGCGGAGCGCAAGATGTCGTCCACAGGCGGGAACAGAGCCGTCCACAGGCGGGAACAAAGCGGAATCTCCCGTTTCCACAGGCTCGTACGCCGCTCACGCTCAGCTGGCAGACTGGCGCGCCACGGCGCGGAAACCGCGACGCGAGGGGACCCATGCGAGGAGACCGGGATGTCGATGGCGGGGAATCTGCGGAAGGTGACGACTCTCGGCAGAGTCGGTGGCCTCCGCGGAGTGGCACGGCTGGCCCGGCGGCGCCCGCGTGTCGATCTGAGCCACCCGGCCCGCTCTCCGCTGGGCTCCTCGGTGGTGAACTGCGTGACCTACCGGGACGGTGTCCGCACTCCCGCGTCCGGTGAACCGGTCGACGCCGTACGGCGGATGCGGGAGCACGGCGGCGGTTTCCTCTGGCTGGGCCTGCACGAGCCGACGGCCCGGGAATTCGCGGGCCTCGCGGAGCTCTTCCATCTGCATCCGCTGGCGGTCGAGGACGCGATCGAGGCCCACCAGCGCCCGAAGGTGGAGCGGTACGGCGACACGCTCTTCGCCGTGTTCAAGACGGTCTGCTACGTCGAGCACGAGGAACTCACGGCCACCAGCGAGGTGGTGGACACCGGGGAGATCATGGTGTTCGTCGGCGAGGACTTCGTGATCACCGTGCGGCACGGCCGGCACGGCTCGCTCGGCCCGCTGCGCGAAGGACTCGAGACCGATCCCGGGCAGCTCGCCAAGGGGCCGTCGGCAGTGCTGCACACGATCGCCGACCACGTGGTCGACGACTTCCTGACCGTCATCGAGGCGGTGCAGTCGGACATCGACCAGGTCGAGATCGACGTGTTCGCGGAGAACGGCGCGCGGGTCGACCCGGGCCGCATCTACCAGCTCAAGCGTGAACTCCTCGAGCTGAAGCGGGCCGTGGTGCCCCTCGGCCGTCCGCTGGAGGAGCTGGCCATCAGGCCGGCCCGGGTGGTCGATCCGGAGATACAGGCCTACTTCCGTGACGTGGCCGACCATCTGCTGCGGGCCACGGAACAGATCGCCGCGTTCGACGAGCTCCTCAACTCCATCCTGCAGGCGCATCTCGCCCAGGTGACGGTCGCGCAGAACGAGGACATGCGGAAGATCACCGCCTGGGCCGCCGTCATCGCCGTGCCCACGATGGTCTGCGGGGTGTACGGCATGAACTTCGACCACATGCCGGAACTGGGCTGGCGGTACGGCTACGGCCTGGTGCTGGGCGTCATATCCGTCGCCTGCCTGGTGCTGTACCGGGGGTTCCGGCGCAACGGCTGGCTCTGACCACGCCGCGGCACGGGCGGGCCGGGGCCGTGCCGGGCGTGTTCCGGGCGCACATGCGTGGCGGGCCGGGCGGGAGCCGTCCGGTCAGCCGCTCCATGCCGGGTGGCGCGGGTCGTCGGCGCGCACCAGGACGTCGGCGGTGCCGGCGGGGTCGGCCTCCTCGGCGTAGCGCTCGTAGGCCGGGAGGGTCCAGTGCTCGGTTTCAGGAGTACGGCGGCGCAGGGCGCCCGGAGTGAGGACGAGGTGGACGCTGAGGTCGAGGGGGAACCAGTGGCGCAGCAGGAAGGGGCCGTGCAACAGCAGCACGCCGCCGGCCGGGAGGTGGACGTAAGGACTGCGGGTGGCCCGGTCTGTCACCGGGTCCCACAGATCGGGCAGCACCCGCCCGTCACCGCCGGGTCCGAGGGGGTCGAAGACCTCACGCCACAGGGCGCCGGTGTCGTGCCAGCCGTTGTAGTAGGCCTCGACGTCCTGACGTCCGTACTCCAGGCGGAGGGAGGCGGGACGCAGGAAGCCCTCCGTCCCGACGACGAGGGAGGGGCGCCCGCGCAGGCGCAGCGCCTCGCCGACCCGTTCGGCGAGGTCGCCGGGGCGGGCGGCCGGTGCACCGTCGAAGGCGACGCGCGGCCAGGGGCTGCCGTCGGCCGGCGCCAGATCGAGCAGACGCTCGGCGAGCCGGTCGCCGAGCCGGTCCCAGGTGATCGCTTCCAGTCGCACGTGCCCATGATGCGCCGTCGGCCGTCGCACACGCGTGGGGGTCCGGCTGGACGCCCGCGTATGGTCCCGCGCCGCTCGGCCATGGTCACCGTGCCCGTGCGGGAGTTGACTGGAGGTGATCGATGGCAGACGGTGCCGGAGGGACACCGGCCCGACGGGTGGGAGTGGACGCGACATGATCGATGGGCCGTACTTCGTGCTGGCGGTGCTGGGCGTGCTCGGGGCCGGTCTGGCGGCCGGGGTGTTCTGTGCCTTCTCGACGTTCGTCATGCGGGGTCTCGCCGCGCTGCCGCCCGCGCAGGGCGTCGCGGCGATGAACGCGATCAACACGGCCGCGGTGCGTCCGGCGTTCATGCTGGTGTTCCTCGGGACGACGGTGGTCTCCGCGGTGATCGCGGTGGTGACGTTCGTGCTGCGGCCGGACGAGGGAGCGGTGGAGCTGCTGCTGGGCAGCGCGCTGTACCTGTTCGGGTCGTTCGGGGTCACCGTGGCGGCGAACGTGCCGCGCAACACGGCGCTGCTCCGGCTGGAGCCGGGCTCGGCCGAGGCGGCCGGCCGCTGGCCCTCGTACGTGCGCGAGTGGACCGCGTGGAACCACGTCCGTACGGGTGCCGCGGCCGCGGCGGCGGTGGCGTACGTGCTGGCCCTCGTCTGAGCGCGGCGCACCGGGCCTGCGGCGCCCCTGCGCGAGGACGGCCGGGCGGGTTGCCGTCGAGGGCCGGGCAGGAGGCGTGGTACGGCGCCCTGCGGGCGGCCGCGGCGGGACGTATCGTGACCGGAAGAGCGTCGCCCGGCGACGCCCGGCCTGCCACCCCGCACGCAAGGAAGACGGCCATGGCCGACCCCAAGGGATTCATGACCACGCCCCGCGAGGACTGGCCCCGCAGGTCTGTCGGGGAACGGGTGCGGGACTGGGACGAGGTGTACGTCCCGGGCGCGCTGCTTCCCCTGATCGGTCCGCAGGCCGACCGGTGCATGGACTGCGGCGTTCCCTTCTGCCACGAGGCCTGTCCGCTCGGCAACCTGATCCCGGAGTGGAACGATCTGGTCGCCCGCGCGGACTGGCGGGCGGCGAGCGACCGGCTGCACGCCACGAACAACTTCCCCGAGTTCACCGGCCGGTTGTGTCCGGCGCCGTGCGAGGCGGGGTGTGTGCTCGCCATCGACCAGCCGGCGGTCACCATCAAGAACGTCGAGTGCGCCATCGCCGACAGGGCCTGGGAGGAGGGCTTCACCTCCCCGTGTCCGCCGGACCGGCTGTCGGGACGGACCGTGGCGGTGATCGGGTCGGGGCCCGCCGGGCTGGCGGCCGCCCAGCAGCTGACCCGGGCCGGGCACACGGTCGCCGTCTACGAGCGGGACGACCGGATCGGCGGACTCCTGCGCTACGGCATCCCCGCGTTCAAGATGGAGAAGCGTCATCTGGAGCGCCGTATCGACCAGATGCGGGCCGAGGGGACCAGGTTCCGTACGTCGACGGCGGTCGGGCGGGATGCCGGCGCCGCTGAGCTGCGGGTCCGCTACGACGCGGTCGTGATCGCCACCGGGGCGACCGTGTGGCGCGAACTGCCCGTGCCGGGCCGGGAGCTGGCCGGGGTGCACCAGGCGATGGAGTATCTGCCGCTGGCCAACCGGGTGTGCGAGGGGGACCTGGAGGTCTCGCCGCTGTCCGCCGCCGGCCGGCACGTCGTCATCGTCGGCGGCGGTGACACCGGCGCGGACTGTCTCGGCACGGCGGTGCGGGAAGGGGCCGCGTCCGTGACCCAGCTGGACATCTACGCCCAGCCGGGCACGGCGCGCGACGAGGAGGCCGAGCCCTGGCCGACGTATCCGAGGCTCTACCGGCTGTCGGTCGCGCACGAGGAGGCACGCCACCTGCGGTCGGCGCCGGCGGCCGACGCGGACGCGCGGCTGTTCGCGGCGTCCACCCTGCGCCTCACCGGTGACGCGCAGGGGCACGTGCGCTCGCTGCACCTGGTCGGGGTGGACGCCGGGCGCCGCCCGCTGCCCGGTACCGAGCGGGCGCTCCCCGCCGACCTGGTGCTGCTCGCCCTCGGCTTCTCGGGCCCCGACCGGACGGACGGGCTCGTCGACGGGCTGGGGCTGGAACTGGAGCCCCGGGGCACGATCGCCCGGGACCGGGATTTCGCCACCAACGTTCCCGGGGTGTTCGCCGCGGGGGACGCCGCCCGCGGGCAGTCGCTCATCGTGTGGGCGATCGCCGAGGGGCGGGCGGTGGCGGCCGCCGTCGACCGCCACCTGTCGGGCGGCAGCACACGTCTGCCGGCGCCGATCGGCCCTTACGACCGTCCGATGACGGCCTGAGCCGCGGCCGGTTCCCACACCCCCGGCGGGCCGCCCGCGCCCCGGTCACGGCTTGCGGGCCACCGCCCCGTAGCCCGGGATGACCCCGTCGTCCTGTCCGGCGACCGGCTCGCCCAGCTCCGGGTGCCACAGGTGGGGCACCTCGATGCCCGGTTCGACCAGGTCGAGGCCTTCGAAGAAGCGGGCGAACTCCGCGCGTGAACGCAGGGCCAGGGTGACGCCGGCGGCCCTGAGCTTCTCGGTGGCCGCCCGCGACTCCTCGGGCGTGAAGTCGGCCGTCGCGTGGGACATCACCAGATGGCTGCCGGAGGGCAGCGCGGCCAGCAGCCGGCCGACCAGGTCGTGCGCGCCGTCCTCGTCGGGGACGAAGTGCAGCAGCGCGACCAGCGACAGCGCCACGGGCCGGTCGAAGTCCAGGATCTTCCTGGCGCCGTCCAGGACGGCGTCGGGGTCCCGCACATCGGCCTGGAGGTACTCGGTCGCCCCCTCGGGCGTGCCGCGCAGCAGGGCCGCCGCGTGCGCCAGCACGATCGGGTCGTTGTCACAGTAGACGACGCGGGAGTCGGGCGCGATCTCCTGTGCGACCTGGTGGAGGTTGGGCGCGGTGGGGATGCCGGTGCCGATGTCCAGGAACTGCCGTACGCCGTTGCGGGCCAGCCACCGGGTGGCCCGCTGCATGAAGGCGCGGTTGACCCGTGCCATCACCGGCACCCTCGGGTCGAGGGCGAGCATCTGCCGGCCCATCTCCTCGTCGACCGGGTAGTTGTCCTTGCCGCCGAGATACCAGTCGTACATCCGCGCGGGGTGTGGCCTGCTCGTGTCGATGCCGGCCTGGTGCTGCCCGGTCATGGAGCGCTCCAAGGTGTGAAGTTTTCGCAGCAATCGGTGATCAACTCGGTGCTGAACAGCTTAAGAACAACCATCAACAGCGGCACGTGCTTCAGGACAGCAGGAAGTCCGCCTCTCCCGCCTTCGCTCCCTCGATGAAGGCCGTCATCTCGGCGGAGGTGTAGATCAGCGCCGGTCCGTCGGGGTCGGTGGACTGCCTTACGGCGATCCGGCCGTCGGCGAGCTTCATCGCCTCCAGGCAGTTGCCGCCGTTGCCGCCGCTCCACGGTTTGTGCCAGCCCTCGCTGCCCAGCTCGCGGGCGGGCATGCCGTTGTAGATGCGCTCGGCGCGGCCGCGTGGCGATGGCTGGGACTTGATGCGGTTCATTCACAGCTCCTTGCGGAGATCCCGGAGGATCTCCTTCGTGCGATGTGCCGTGGCGGCCTGCGCCGCCATGCGGTCCATGACCTCGAGGTGGGTCGCCACCTCGGCGCGCGCGTCGAGGTAGACGGCGCCGGTCAGGTACTCGCTGTAGACCATGTCGGGAAGTTCCGGCACGGCGAATCGGAACAGCACGAAGGGCCCGTACGTGCCGGGGTGCGGCCCGTTCGCGAACGGGGCGATCTGCAGCGTCACGTGGGGCAGCTTCGTGGCGTCGAGCAGCTTGTCGATCTGGGCACGCATCACCTCCGGGCCGCCGATCGGGCGGCGCAGCGCGGTCTCGTCCATGACGACCCACAGCCGGGGCGCGTCCTCGCGGGTGAGCAGTTCCTGGCGTCGCATGCGCAGGTCGACATGGCGCTCGATGTCGTCGGGCCGGGTCTGGCCGATGGCGCCCGAGCGGAGCACCCCGCGCGCGTAGTCCTCGGTCTGCAGCAGCCCGGGGACGAAGTGGGGCTCGTAGGAGCGGATCAGCGAGGCCGCGCCCTCCAGGCTGACGTACATGGAGAACCAGCCCGGAAGGATGTCGTGGAAGCGCTGCCACCACCCGGGTCTGTTGGCGTCCTCGGCCAGCTGGACGAAGACCTCGGCCTCCTCGTCCCCGACGCCGTAGGCCTTCAGCAGCAGCTGGAGGTACGGGATCTTGAGGGCGACCTCGGCCGTCTCCATGCGGCGCACGGTCGCGGGGGCCACGCGCAGGATGCGGGCGGCTTCCTCACGCTTGAGTCCCGCGCGTTCACGCAGGTCCAGCAGGCGTCGGCCGAGGACGACCTGGCCGACCGTCGGCGCGGACCGCGGCTCGCTCACCGCCCCACCTCCACGAAGAGTCCTGAACAGTCCCGTGATCATGTGATCCCCGAACCGGCGACCTCATGATCATCGACGAGCCGGCCGCGATGCGCGCGGACAGCCCGGCGGCGCCATTCGAAGATCCATTCGAAAGTCCGGACGGACCTTCGGTGATCCGAAGTGGCGCCGCTCGACGTGCTGCTGCGAAGCAGTGTGCCACGCCCTTCCGGACCGCCACACAGCACTCTGAAATTTTCAGAGTGACACTTGCCAAGTGTTCACGGCGGGGCGATAGTGGCAAGCGTGATTCCGTCCGCGCCCTTAGGAACAGACGCCGTCGCGGCCCCTGTGGGCCTCGGCGCCACGGTAGGAGCCCGCCTCGCGGGGGCCGCCGCCGAGCGCCGGTTCCGCTTCGAGCTGGCCGCACACCCGGGCTCTCCCGCGCAGGCCAGACGCCTGACACGCGCCCGGCTGAACGGCTGGTCGGTGTGCGAGGACACCTGCGACACCGCGGCCCTGGTGGTCTCCGAGCTGGTGACCAACGCGATCGTGCACACCGCGAGTCGGCACATCGTGTGCGAGCTGCACGACGGCGACGAGCTGGTGCGCATAGCCGTACGCGACGAGGGATGCGCACCCGGCCAGCCGCACCCGTCGGACGGGCGACCCGACGACGAGCACGGCAGGGGGCTCCTCCTCGTCGACGCCCTGTGCGACGCCTGGGGCGCCCACGAGCACGGGCCCGGACTGCTGGTCTGGGCCGAACTGCCGCGCAGGGCCGACGCGCCGCGCGGTCCGTACGAACCCCGCGACGACCTGGGCTGGGGCGCCCGCCCGAAGCCCACGCCCGCCGACTCCACCGGCGACGCGGGCAAGGCCGAGGGACACCACCCAGAGGCACATCACGGAACGGGGACCGAATGGCTATGAGGGCTCCGTCCGGCATCCGCCCGCTCGGCCTGGACACCCTGGTCCGTCTGCAGCGCGCGCTGCGCGAGCCCGGAACCCCCCGGCGACTGCCCGTGCCGGACGGCATGACGGCCCCGCTGGGCTGCGACGCGGTCACGGTGCCCGCTCGCTTCGGCCCTCTGGTGATGCCCCGGCTGCCACGCGTGGGGTGCGTCTACGCCGACGAGGCGCACTGGTGGTGGATCGTTCCGTCCGACTCCGACTACGCCCTGGAGTGGCCCGCCCCGGCTCGGTACGCCACCGGCGCGGTCGTCCCCGACGCCCCGGGCCTTCCCGGCCTGATACACCGGCCGGAGGGCACGGTCCCCTACACCCCGCCCATCCCGCTCTACCTGGCGCTGTGCCGCCTGACGGGCACGACGCCCACGTGGTCACGCCCGGTGAGCGCGTAGCCCCGACGCGCTCCGCGCCGCCCCTCCCTCACGCCCCCGAAGCCCGCGCGCCCGGCAGGCCGTGTCACGCGGCCGCGTCGCCGGCGGCCTCGCCACCGCGGACGACGACCAGGAACATGTCCGTGGCGAGGTCCATGACGACCTCGGCGGGCAGGCCCTCCAGACGCCGCGCCTGCGCGAACTCCTCCGCAGGCCAGGACCCGCGCGGGCCGCCGGCGGGAAAGCGTTCGAGCACCGTTCGCCCGTTCACCCTGCACCTCCATGTAGCGCTGTACTCGTAGAGTTAAACGCCAACCATGGAGCGAACGCCTCGTGAAGTGACGGTACTGAGACTAAGTTGACACTCGTTCACCGCAAAGTGTGAGCGCCGTCTCAGCCGTTCGGGTCTGTTCGCTACGGTGCGTGTCAGTCCTCGTACTCGTCGTGGTATTGGATCCCCTCACTGCCCACAGGCGCCCCGAGAGCCGACGCGCGCCCCTCCGGTCGTTCCCACTGCTCCCGTCGGCCGAGCGCGGTCAGGTCGAGGAGGCTGGTGGTCGAGCCGAGCCCGTCGAGGCCGCGCTCGTACGTCGAGTAGGTGTGGAAGACCCGGTCGCGGTCCCGCAGGAAGCAGCTGAGTCCCGGCCGCTCGGTGAGCTCCCCCTCGTGTTCGAGGGTCACCTCGAAGTCGGTGTTGAAGTCGCTGACGTAGGACGAGTACCAGGGCAGCGTCCAGCCCATCCGCGCCTTGAACGGAAGGATCTTCGGGTACGGCGCCCGGGACACCGCCGCGAAGGACGTGCCGCGTGCGCGCAGGTGCGCGAGGTGCCCGATCTGGTCCAGGAACGCGGAGCAGCCGCGGCAGCCGGCGTCCCACTCGGGGGAGAACATGAAGTGGTGGACGATGAGCTGGTCGCGTCCCTCGAAGAGGTCGAGCAGGGAGACCTTGCCGTCGCCGCCCTCGAAGACGTACTCCTTGTCGACCTCCACCATGGGCAGTGCGCGCCGCTCGGCGTTGAGCGCGTCCCGGGCGCGTGTGGCCGCTTTCTCCTTGGCCAGCAAGGCCTCGCGTGCCGCGCGCCAGTCCTCGCGCGAGACGATCTCGGGAAGCGACATGGGCTCCAGCTCCTCCTGTGCAGCGGTCCGTCGGAGGTGCTGACCGGGGGGCGCAGTGGAACTCATCGCGGCGCGGCAGGATTTTTTTCCGGACCGCCGGTCCGGCGTGAGCCCTACCCGGCGACCGGCAGCTCCGGCAGGCGCAGACCCGCGCGTTCGCGCCGCTCGGCCAGCTCGTCCCGCAGCTCGGCGAGCCGTTCGGTGTGCCGGGGTGTGAGGCGGCCGCTGTCATCGAGGTGCACGGCGCACGCGGTGGTGGTGTCGACGAGCCGTTCCAGGAGAGCGGCGACCTCGTCGGCGCCCGCGGAGTGCCGGGCGAGCGCCGGCAGCTCGGCGGCGGCGAGGGCTACGGCGCTGCGGGCCTCGGCGAGCGTGCGGTAGGCCTCCCGGCGCAACCGCCAGCGGGCGGCGTGGTCGTCGGACTCGCTCAGTACGTGGGTGAGATAGGCGTACGCGGCGTCGCCCGCCGCCTCGATCCGGGCGCGGACCGTGCCGCCGCGCTGTCCCGGCATCGGCAGATGCCCGACGATCAGCACGATCGCGCAGGCCAGCAGGGTCTCCCCGATGCGGCTGAGCGCGGCCTGGGGTTCGCCGCCGGTCATGACCAGAGCGAGGACGAGGACGGTGACGACGGCGGTCTGGGCGGCGAAGTGCCGGGCGGCGACGGGCACGAGGGCGCCGCTGACGGCGACGAGCGCGACGAGCCCCTCCGGCCGGGGCAGCACGGCGGCGAACCCGGCGAAGACGAGCGCCCCGAGGACGGTCCCGGCCGCCCGGCACAGCACCCGGGACACGAGCGGCCCGAGGTCGGGCTTGACCAGGAAGACGGCGGTGGCGGGCAGCCAGTACCAGTGCTGGTGCGACCCGTACCAGTGGCCGTGGTGCAGGACCTGGGCGACGGCGGCACTGGCTCCGAAGCAGAGACCGACGCGCAGCCCGTACTCCCGGCCACCGGCGCCGAACACGGTGCGCGCCGCGGAGGAGAGCGACCGCCTGCGGGTGTGCAGGTCCCGGCTGCTGCCCCGGTCGAAGGCCTCCGCGGCGTGCAGGAGGGCGTCGTCGAGGGCCCGCAGGGCCGGTTCGGTGCGGGTGGGGGCGGGCAGCGGCCCGGTGTGGGTGTTGCCGCGGACGGCCGCGGCGAGCCGTCGGGGCCCTTCGGCGGCCCGCACGGGCACGGGGTGCCCCGCCCAGGCGAGCGCGGTGGCGGCCTCGCCGAGGGGCAGCGCGGCGGCGTACTGCGCGTGCAGCCGTCGTTCTGCCGAGGAGGAGGCATGGCGTCGCAGCCGGGGTCCGGCGAGCGCGTCCTGCGCGTGGTCGAGGGCTGCGGTGAGCGCGGCCCGGCGGGCGTCGGCGTGTTCGGTGCCCGCCGCCTCCAGCAGCGCGGCGACGGCGTCGTACACGGCGGCGACGGCCGCGCGCTCCCCGTCGAAGCGGAAGTCGAGGCGCGCCTCGCCGGTGAGGGAGCCGGGTGTGGGCAGGAGCAGCCGCAGCGTGAGCAGCCATCCGGCGCCGGCGAGGAAGGCGAGGACGCTCTGCCAGCCGGGGCCGGGCAGCGGCATGCCGGCCCCCACGGCGGTGGTGACCAGCAGCTGCGTCCCGGTGCCGGACGCGACGGTCCCGACGGCGCTGATGCCTCCGGCGACCAGCCCGAGCGCGGTCAGCGCCAGGGCCAGCGGGGCGGGGCCGAGGTGCTGCCCCGCCACGGTGCCGATCAGCAGCCCGGCCGCCCCGGCGAGCGCCGGCACGCCGATCCGACGGACGGACGTACGGCGACTGCCCGGCCGGTCGTTGATGCCGGCCAGCATGGCGGCGATGGCGGCGACGACACCGAGGGAGGTCCGCCCGGCGAGCAGGGCGGCGAGCAGCAGCGGCCCGCCGGCCAGCGCACCCCGCGTGACCGCGTTCCAGGGCACGGGCCCGCGCTGGGCTCGCAGGGCATGGGCGAGCCAGGGCGGAAGCGCGAGGGCGGCGGTGCGGGCGGTGCGTGGCACGGGGCTCCTGTCGTCCGGTCGAGGGCGGGGGTGAGCCTTCGGGCGACGGTGGCCGGGCTGTGGCGTGTGCTGTCAAGGGTACGGCCGGTTTTTGATGGGGCGGAAACGGGCGGGTTTCGGGGACGTGACGGCTCACGGCACGGCAAGGCCCCTCGACGGCTCCGCCCCGTCGACGCCGGTCACCGACCGTGCCGGGCCGCCTCCATGGCACCGCTCAGCAGTTCCCGGGCCCGCGCGACCACCCCTGCCAGGGACCGTGGATCCGTGGTCGGACGCGTCAGGAGTACGTCGATCCCGCCCAGCCCCGCCCGTTCGACCAGCCCCTTCTCGTTGGTGACCCACTGCCCGCGCGCCGCCAGCACCGCGTGTGCCGTCTGGGTCGTGGCGAGGGCGATCGCGCCGGCGACCTGGGTGAGGGCGCCCTTGGGGGCGTGGCCCGCCTCGGCGTAGGCGAGGGCGGCCGTGGCCGCGCCGTACCAGTGGTCGGGGGCGGTGGTGCGCAGGGCCTCGGGGTAGGCGGGGCGGGGCAGGTCCCCGCGCAGCACCTCGTTGATCGCCAGCTCGGCGACGACCAGGTACGTCGGGACGCCCGCCAGGTGGAACATCAGCGGCTCGACGTCGAAGCGGCCCGCCCGCGCCCGCGCCGTCTCGTGCTCGACCACGTCGAGGTCGCGGTAGTGCAGGTCGACCCGGCGTTCGTCGATCGTCAGCCAGGCACCCCCGTTGAAGACGCCGCCGCCCCAGGCGCCGACGTCGGAGACCTCCCCCGGCCAGCCGAGGGCACGGAGGTCGTCCGGGTCGAAGGCGCCCCGGTAGTAGACCGCCAGGTCCCAGTCGCTGTCGGGCCGGTGAGTGCCCTGGGCCCGGGATCCGCCGAGGGTGACGGCCCGGACGGCGGGCAGCGCGGCGAGCCGGTCGGCGGTCGTGTCGAGGAAGGCCTGGTCCGTGAGGGAGGGCACTGCTGCGGGCTCCTGGCGGTGGGTGCGGCGGACGGACGCCGGAAGCCTAGGCGACCCGGGGTGCGGACCGCGAGGGAAAATCGGGTGCGGCGGCGGGCCGGAGAACGGACGATCGGGAGGTTGTCCGTCCGCCTCACCAGGAGCCCCCGTGATCCAGCGCGTCACCGTGCCCGGCCTGTTCCCGCCGCCCGCCTACTCGCACGCCTCCGTCGTCGAGGCGGGGACGAAGCTCGCCTTCCTGGCCGGGTCCGTCCCGCTCGACGCGGAGGGGAACCTGGTCGGTGAGGGTGACCCGGTCCGTCAGACCGAACAGGTGATCGCCAATCTCAACGAACAGCTGAAGGCCGTCGGCAGCGGCCTCGAGCACGCCGTCTCGACCGACGTGTACGTCGTGAGCAGCCGGACCGCCGACCTGTCCGCCGTCTGGGACGTCGTCGAGGCGTCCGGCCTCAGTACCGGGCCGCACTCCTCGACGCTGATCGGCGTCAGCTGTCTCGGTTACCCGGGCCAGCTGGTGGAGATCACGGCCACGGCCGTCGTACCGGAGCGGGCACGGTCGTGACCGCCGTGGGCACGTCGCCACCGGTCCTGTTGCGGCGGGCGACGGCCGCCGACGCCCGTGCCGCGGCCGACGTCTGGCTGCGCTCCTTCGCCGCCGCCCTGCCGACCGTGGTCCGGCCCCGCACCGACGAAGAGGTCCGCGACCACTTCCGGCACGTGGTGGTGCCCCGTTGCGAGACGTGGGTGGCCCAGGCGGCGGGCGGCGAGGTCGTCGGGGTGATGGTGCTGGAGGAGACCGAGCTCGCGCAGCTGTATCTCGCTCCCGACCGGCGTGGGTGCGGGATCGGTGACCGGTTTGTCGCGCTGGCCAAGGAACGCCGGCCGGCAGGGCTGTCGTTGTGGACCTTCCGGGTCAACACGCCCGCGCGGCGCTTCTACGAGCGGCACGGGTTCAGGGCCGTGGAGTGGACGGACGGTGCCCGGAACGAGGAGCGGGAGCCCGACGTGCGGTATGTGTGGGAACCGTAGAACGGGCCGGTCACGTGCCGTCTCGCGCGTATCTGTCCGTCGCCGCCACCAGCACGTCGTCCCCGGTCGCTCCGGCGTCGTGTCCGGCCTCGTCCACGACCACCAGCTCGCTGTCCGGCCAGGCGTGATGGAGCCGCCAGACGGTGCCGAGGAGGTTGCCGAGGTCGAGGCTGCCCTGCACCAGGGTGCCGGGGATGCCCTTCAGCAGGTGCGCGTCGCGCAGGACCACGCCCTCGTCGTTGCCGTCGCCGAGGAAGTGGCCGTTGCCCCAGTAGTGCGTGACGGTACGGGCGAAGCCCCTGCGGAACACCGGGTCCTGGAAGCGTGCGACCGAGCCAGGAGGTGCGGGGACGATCGCCGTCTCCCAGTCGGTCCAGGCCCGTGCGGCGCGTTCCCTGACCTCCGGGTCGGGTGACTCCAGCAGCCGGTTGCAGGCGGCGGCCAGGTTGCCGTCGCGTTCGCCGGCCGGCAGTTCGGCGAGAAACCGCTCGTGGGCCTCCGGGAAGACCTTCCCCAGCCCGCGGGTCAGGAGTTCCACTTCGGGATTCGAGCCGGTCGCGACTCCGGTCAGGACGAGCTCGGACACGACGCCGGGGTGGGTCTGGGCGTACCGCAGCCCCAGGACGGACCCCCACGACACGCCCCACACCAGCCACCGGCCGATCCCCAGGTGGGCGCGCAGCCGCTCCAGGTCCGCCATGACGTGGGTGGTCGTGTTCACGCTCATATCGGTGGCGGGGTCGCTCGACGGGGGTACCGACCGCCCGGCGCCGCGCTGGTCGAGCAGCACGATCCGGTACGCGGCCGGGTCGAAGTAGCGCCTGAGGTTCGGGCTCGTGCCGGATCCGGGCCCGCCGTGCAGCACCAGTGCGGGCTTGCCGCGCGGGTTCCCGGAGGTCTCCCAGTGAACGTGGTTGCCGTTCCCGACGTCGAGCATGCCGTGGTCGTACGGTTCGGTCTTCGGATACAGGCCCATCGGTGCACCGTAAGGCCGACGGGCCCGGCCGTTCACGTCCTTTCCGTCGTGGGCAGCCCCGCCGCCTGGGCCGCGGTGCGCAACACCTCCCGCAGCATCTCCGGGGTGAGCCGGCCCGTGAAGGTGTTGCGCTGGCTGACGTGGAAGCATCCGAAGACGTCCAGGCCGGCCTCGTCGGGGGCGTGCAGCGTCACGTGGGCGCCGTGGGCGAAGGCGGGGCGTGGCCGAGGCACGGTCCAGCCCGCCCCGGCGAACGCGGGCAGCGCGGCCTGCCAGCCGAAGGCGCCGAGGACCACCACGGCGCGCAGCGTCGGCCGCAGCAGCCCCAGCTCCTGGACGAGCCAGGGACGGCAGGTGTCGCGCTCCGTGGGGGTGGGCTTGTTCTCGGGCGGGGCGCAGTGCACCGGGGAGGTGACGCGCACGCCGTGGAGCTCCAGGCCGTCGTCGGCACGGACCGCGGTGGGCTGGGACGCGAGGCCCACGTCGTACAGCGCCTGGTACAGCACGTCACCGGAGCGGTCGCCGGTGAACATCCGGCCGGTGCGGTTGCCGCCGTGGGCCGCGGGGGCGAGCCCGAGGATCAGCAGGCGCGCGTCCGGCGGGCCGAAGCCGGGCACCGGGCGGCCCCAGTACGTCCAGTCGGCGAAGGCCGCCCGTTTGGTGCGGGCCACCTCCTCCCGCCAGGCGACCAGCCGCGGGCAGGCCGTGCATCCCGAGATCCGTCGGTCGAGTTCGGTGAGGGCCCTGCTGTCCATACCCCCACCGTAAGGCGGCCGGATCACCGGGGGCGGGGAGCCATGACTCCCCGCCCCCGTCCCGCCCGCCCCAGCTGATATCCGATCCACCTCGCGGGGGCCGGGCGGCTAAGGTCGGGGCATGGCTTCCGAGCATGACGAAGGCAGAAACGGCGAGGTGACCGCCGTGCAGGACCCCGCCGGGGCGAAGACCGCCGATCAGGCCCCGGACCCGAAGACCGCCGCCGCGATCGCCGCCGCCGAGGCCGCCGGGCCGCAGAACGGTGAGAGTGTCCGGGTCGACAGCTGGATCTGGGCGGTCCGTCTGATCAAGACCCGCTCCCTCGGTGCGACCGCCTGCCGGGGTGGTCACGTCCGGGTGAACGGCGAGCGCGTGAAACCCGCGTACTCCCTGCGCGTCGGCGACGAGGTGCGCCTGCGGCACGAGGGCAGGGAACGGGTCGTCGTCGTGAAGCGGCTGATCCGCAAGCGGGTCGGAGCCCCGGTCGCCGCCCAGTGCTACATCGACAACTCCCCGCCGCCTCCGCCCCGCGAGGCCGTCGCCCCGGCCGGTATCCGCGACCGGGGCGCGGGACGCCCGACCAAGCGGGACCGGCGCGAGCTGGAACGCCTGCGCGGCCTGGAGGGCCTGGGCCGCCCGGAAGGCCGCTGAGACGACGGATCCCGCCCCCGGAGCGGGTCGGGGGCGGGTCCGGTGGCGGCCGTGTGGGGGTCGGGAACGCCTGCGAACCCCGTCACCCGCGGATCAGCCGGAGCAGCTCCGCGTTGTGCCCTCGGCGGGCCCAGGCGACGAGCAGCAGCGGGACCATCAGGATGAGCGGCGTCACCGCGTTCTCGCCGTCGAAGCAGGCGAGCTGGACGACGAACGCGCCCACCATCAGTGCGCTCAGCGCCGTCGCCGCCACCGACTGGAGCACCGGGACCAGCAGGGCGACCGCCCCGGCCAGTTCGAGGACGCCGATGGCGTACATGCCGGCGTTGCCCCAGCCCATCTCGTCGAACGTCTCGACCGCCGACGCGTGCGCGATCAGCTTCGGCAGGGCGCTCGCGGCGGCGAAGAACAGCGCGAGGATCACCTGAACTCCCCGCAGGGCGATCCGGGCGCTCCTCCTGCGGACCAGCGGGACGGAGGCCGGGGAGGCGACGGAGGCGGCGGTGGTGGTCTCGGACATGGGGATCTCCTGGGCTGAGCGGTCCGTGCTGCTGTCGGGGAGGTAGACCGCTCCCCGTCCCGTAACTCATCGCCCTCGGTCCCGACGGCCGGCCTCTTCTCCGTCCTCTCCCCCGTCGGTTCCCCGGCCCGAGGGAACCGCCCGCACCCATGTCCTGTCCTCGGTGAGATACCGGTCCACCCTCAGTCCCGCCTCCGCGAGCACCTCCTCGAACTGCTCCTCGGTCAGCGGCCGGGCACGGAAGGTCTGCGTCCATACCGCGTCCGGGAACTCGTACTCCACGCGTACCGCGTCGACCCCGTCCCCGACCGGGTCCGCCGACACGGTCCGCACGGTGAAACCGCTGGGGTCCACCCGCTCGCGCGGCACGTTCGTGTGGTAGTCCTCGCCCTCCCGCTGGATCAGTACGCAGCCGCCCTCAGCGACATGCCGGGCGCAGGCATCCAGCAGTCCTCTTCTCACCTCGACGTCCCCGGTGTGGACGAGGAACGACGCCAGCAGCACCGCGTCGAACGTCTCGCCCAGGTCGAGGTGTTCGATCGGGCTGCATATCGTCCGTGCCCCGCGCACGTGCTCCAGCATCTCGGCGGACTCGTCGACCGCCGTGACGGCGAACCCGCGTTCCAGCAGCGGCCGGGTCATGCGGCCCACCCCGCTGCCCAGCTCCAGAATGCGTGCGCCCCCGGGCACGGCCGAGGCCACGACGTCCGGCTCGACGCCGACGGGCAGCCGGGAGTAGAGCTCGACCGCGCAACCGTCCGGAGTGATGGCTCCGGGACCCGTCCCCTGGTGTCCGTCTCGCATTTTCCGTTCCATGCCCGTCCAACGGGCCGCATGCGCACAGCCGTTCCCCCCTTCGCCCGGTCCACCCGTCCGAGTGAACGACCGGCGGTCGCCGTTTCAGAGCGGCAACCAGCCGTGCCCGATGTACCAGTGGCCGCCCGCCCGCAGGTGGTCTCCGACGGCCCGCTCCACCGAGGTGCGCCGCGGCAGCCGCCCGACCGCCAGCTCCGGGTCCCCGAAGACGAACCGGACAGGCTCGGTGTCGGCCGGTTCGGTGTCGCGGACCACCTGGAAGCGTTCCTGGAAGAGAAGGATGCGGGAGTCGGGGGCGAGGTACCGCTTCAGCTGCGGGTCCAGCAGCCAGGAGTGGCACGTCGCGGCCCGGTACGGCTCCTCGGGGAAGTGGCGCCGGAAGAACTCCCGGGCGCGGGCCAGGGAACGGTCGCAGGCGGTCGGTGTCAGCGGTCCGCGGGATCCGGGGATGTGCAGGTGCAGACAGGGCTCCCCCGGTACGGCGTCCAGGCCGGCCTGCCGCAGCAGCGGTACCGTGCGCCGGCCGAGTCGGGCCCGCTCGAACTGCAGCCTCCCCAGCTGGTACAGCTCGCCCCGGAAGTGGTGCGCCAGCCACCGCGGAGCCTGCACCCCGCCCGTGCCGTGCCGTCTGCGGTGCCCCGCCATGTTCCGGCCGAGGTCGGCCAGGGTGCGCCGGGTGACCTCGGCCGGGATGCCGCGTGAGCGGTGGTACGCGCGCGTGTGCGGCAGGGCCGCGACGAACACGAAGGCGGCGAAGTAGTCACCCAGCGCGTCCGGCGCCTCGGCCAGACGTTCGGCGAACCGCGGGACGCCGCCCGTCCTCGCCACCTGCCCGCTGTCGGGCCCGCCGGCTTCCACGTCCGCCGGCACGGCCACCTCGCCGAGGTCCCGCACCAGTTCCTCGACGCACTCCTCCAGCAACCGCGTCACCTCGGGGTCCCGCGTCACCGCCCGGTGGAGGGAGATCAGGGTGTCGATGTCCTCGAACGGTACGGCGAGATCGAGCAGCACTTCGGGCAGGTCGTCGATGTCGGGCAGCACGGCCCGGTCCGGTGACACGGCTCGGTTTCCTCCTCGGCGTTCCGGGAGTACGTTTTTCACAGGAGTGGTCATCCCCATGCGTACGGGCAGTGAACCGGCGACCGCGCGCAGCGCTCTGCGGGCGCGCTTCTGGCTGAGCCTGTGGGGGCTGGTCTGGGCGACCTTCGGGACGGCCCTCTTCGCACTCATCGGGCCGCCCGGCTGGGCCGCGGCCTTCGGGGCCCTGTGGCTGGTCATCGCGGTCGACCTGACCGTGATCGTCCACCGCATCCGCCAGGGCCCGCACTACCAGCCCGGCCCGGACATCCCGCCGTACCGTCCGCCGGAGCACGGCACACGGAGCGGTCCACCGGCACGGCCCCCGGGGAAGCCGGGCACACCCGGAGCTCCCAGGGGCCCGTGGAGCTGAGGGCCGTCCGGGCCCGGAACCGCCGCCCGCCGACGGGTCAGGCGTCGAACCGTGCCTGTTGCAGGTACTCCGGGTTCGGGTCCAGAGCCGCCGCCAGCCGGAAGTGGCGCCTGGCCTGGTCGGGGCAGCCCCGGCGCTCGAAGGTGCGGGCCAGCGCGAAGTGCGCGAACGCGTTGTCCGGCTCGCGTTCCAGGACGATGGTGAACTCCAGCTCGGCCGGTCTGAGCTGCGCCGCCGCGAAGAAGGCACGGGCGCGCAGCAGCCGCGCGGCGGTGCTCTCGGGGTGCGCGGCGATGACTTGGTCGAGGAGCTTCACCGCACCCCGAGGGTCCCGCGCGGCGAGCAGTTGCTCGGCGGCGCGGAAGTCGATGACGTCCGTCTCCGGAGTCCGTCCGGTCGAACCGCTGGTCTCGGGCACGGCAGAGTCCTTCCCTTCGCTGGAAGGGATCAACACCCGTCCGCGGGCCGCTATTCCTGGGCCGGCCGGGACGGGCGGGGCACTCGCCATGCCTCCGGGCTACTTCGCGTGCGCCCTGCGGGACAGCTCCGCCCACACCTCTTCCACGCGGTGCCGGAGCTCCTCCAGCGGTACGTCGTTGCCGATGACGATGTCGGCGATCTCCCGGCGCTGTTCCCGCGTCGCCTGGGCGGCCATGCGTGCGCGTGCGTCCTGCTCGGTCATGCCGCGCAGCCGTACCAGCCGGTCGAGCTGGGTGGCCGGGTCGGCGTCGACGACGATCACGACGTCGTACAGCGGCGCCAGGCCGTTCTCGGTGAGCAGCGGGACGTCGTGGACGACGACGGCGTCCTCGTCGGCGGACTGCTCGAGTTCGCGGGAGCGGGCGCCGACCAGGGGGTGCACGATCGCGTTGAGCGCGGCCAGCTTCTCCGGGTCGTTGAACACGATCGAGCCCAGCTTGGGCCGGTCCAGGCCGCCGTCGCCGGCGAGCACGTCGTCGCCGAAGGCCTCCACGACCGCCGCGAGCCCCGGGGTTCCCGGCGCGACGACCTCGCGCGCGATCCGGTCCGCGTCGATCAGTACGGCCCCGCGTTCGACGAGCAGCCGCGACACCTCGCTCTTGCCGGCGCCGATCCCGCCGGTCAGGCCCACTGTCAGCATGAGCGGAAGCTTAGGGCCTGCCGGTGGCGGCGCCTCGGACAGGGGCGCCGCCGGGCGTCAGCCGTCGCCCTCCCGCTCTGCCAGGAACCGCTCGAACTCGCGGCCGATCTCGTCCGCCGACGGGATCTCGACCGGCTCGGCGAGCATGTTGCCCCGGGTCTGGGCGCCCGCGGCGGCGTCGTACTGGTGCTCCAGGCCCTGGACGAGCGCGGTGAGTTCCTCGTCGCCCTCCTGGATCTGCCGGTCGATCTCGGTCTGGGTGCGGTGGGCCTCCGTGCGCAGGGAGTGCGCGACGCCGGGCAGGACCAGTCCGGTCGCCGCCGTGATGGCCTCCAGCACGGTCAGCGCGGCGTCCGGGTAGGAGGAGCGGGCGATGTAGTGCGGCACGTGCGCGGCGACGCCCAGGACCTCGTGGCCGGCCTGCATGAGCCGGTACTCGACGAGCGACTCGGCGCTGCCGGGGACCTGCGCCTCCTCGAAGGGGCTGCGGTGGCCCGGGACGAGGTCGGTGCGGTTGCCGTGCGGGGTGATGCCGACGGGGCGGGTGTGCGGGACGCCCATGGGGATGCCGTGGAAGTTGACCGAGAGGCGGACGCCGAGCCGCTCGACGATCTGGCGCACGGCGGCGGCGAAGCGCTCCCACTCGACGTCCGGTTCGGGGCCCGACAGCAACAGGAAGGGGGCTCCGGTGGCGTCCTGGACGAGCCGCACCTCGATGGTGGGCTCCTCGTAGTCGGTCCAGGCGTCGCGCTTGAAGGTCAGCAGCGGGCGGCGGGCCCGGTAGTCCACGAGCCGGTCGTGGTCGAAGCGGGCGACGACCTGGTGGGGCAGTGAGTCGAGCAGTTGGTCGACGATCTGGTCGCCGGTCTCGCCGGCGTCGATGTATCCGTCGAAGTGGTAGAGCATGACCAGCCCGGCCGACTCCTGGGCGAGCGCCGTGTCGACCACGGCCAGGCCCTTCGGCTCCCACGCGTACAAACCCTGCGGATCAAGCACAGTGACCGCTCCCCTCCTCGTGTCCGTACGTCATAACGTCCCTGCGGGGACGGGCATTCCCGGAGCGGGGCGCTGTGATCTTCACGGCGGGGCGGCGTGATCGGGGCAGTGCCGGGGCAACGCCGAGGGGCCGTACCTCGAAAGGTACGGCCCCTCGGTGTCAACGGCCAGGCCTCAGCGGCCGGCGTTCACAGCGATCAGCTCTGGCCGCCGGCCAGCTTCTCGCGGAGCGCGGCCAGCGCCTCGTCCGACGCCAGGGCGCCGGAGTTGTCGCCACCCTCGGAGGAGTAGGAACCGCCACCGGACGCGACCGGAGCCGCACCCGCGGTGTCGCCACCCTCGGCAGCGGCCTTCTCGTCCGCCTCGCGGGACTTGATGACCTGCGCCTGGTGCTGCTCGAAGCGCTGCTGCGCCTCGGCGTACTGGGTCTCCCACGCCTCGCGCTGGGACTCGTAGCCCTCGAGCCAGTCGTTGGTCTCGGGGTCGAAGCCCTCGGGGTAGATGTAGTTGCCCTGGTCGTCGTAGGACGCGGCCATGCCGTACAGGGTCGGGTCGAACTCGACCGCCGACGGGTCGGCGCCGAAGGCCTCGTTGGCCTGCTTCAGCGAGAGGCTGATGCGACGACGCTCGAGGTCGATGTCGATGACCTTGACGAAGATCTCGTCGTTGACCTGGACGACCTGCTCCGGGATCTCCACGTGGCGCTCGGCCAGCTCGGAGATGTGGACCAGACCCTCGATGCCCTCGTCGACGCGGACGAACGCACCGAACGGAACCAGCTTCGTGACCTTGCCGGGCACGACCTGGCCGATCTGGTGGGTGCGGGCGAACTGCTGCCACGGGTCTTCCTGGGTCGCCTTCAGCGACAGGGAGACACGCTCGCGGTCCATGTCGACGTCGAGGACCTCGACGGTGACTTCCTGGCCGACCTCGACAACCTCGGACGGGTGGTCGATGTGCTTCCAGGACAGCTCGGAGACGTGGACCAGACCGTCGACGCCACCCAGGTCCACGAAGGCACCGAAGTTGACGATCGAGGAGACGACGCCGGAACGGACCTGACCCTTCTGGAGGGTGGTGAGGAACGTCTGGCGCACCTCGGACTGGGTCTGCTCCAGCCAGGCGCGGCGGGACAGGACCACGTTGTTGCGGTTCTTGTCCAGCTCGATGATCTTCGCCTCGAGCTCCTTGCCCACGTAGGGCTGGAGGTCGCGGACACGGCGCATCTCGACCAGGGAGGCCGGGAGGAAGCCGCGGAGGCCGATGTCGAGGATGAGACCACCCTTGACGACCTCGATGACGGTACCGGTAACGATGCCGTCCTCTTCCTTGATCTTCTCGATGGTGCCCCAGGCACGCTCGTACTGGGCGCGCTTCTTCGAGAGGATCAGGCGGCCTTCCTTGTCCTCCTTCTGGAGAACAAGGGCCTCGATCTCGTCACCGACGGCGACGACCTCGTTGGGGTCGACGTCGTGCTTGATCGAGAGCTCGCGGCTCGGGATGACACCTTCGGTCTTGTAACCGATGTCGAGCAGGACCTCGTCCCGGTCGACCTTCACGATGACGCCGTCGACGATGTCGCCGTCGTTGAAGTACTTGATCGTCTCGTCGATCGCGGCGAGGAAGGCTTCCTCGTTACCGATGTCGTTGACCGCAACCTGCGGGGTGGTGGCGGTGGTCTCGGTGCTGCTCGTCATGTGGGAAAGGGCTCCGGTACGGACATTGAAGTCGTAGGTACTGCTTACGCCGGGAGCCCGTTTCGCTCTGCAGAAGCCGGACAGCCAAGTAAGCGTCACCGGAAACCAGTGGCGACGCCTCGAGAACCGAGGGGACATACAACAGATGCGAGCGCGACCTGCTACGTCTGAGGTGCGCAGGCCCGCAGCGCAACTTGTAGCATACGGGGGCGGCCGGGCATGGTCAATGCGCGAAGCCGCCCACCCGGGGTGGATCGCCCCATACCCGGCACAAGAGCCGCCTCCCGAGGGCGCGCGGAACCCGCGGAGTCCCGTGCGTGACGCCCGGGACGGACCGGCCGGAAGAGCCGCAGACTAGTACGAGGGAGCCGGTCATCCAAGAGCCCGTAGTGTCCGAAGCCGGAGAGACGGAACCCGAGGCCACCCGGCGTGCCGCCGGTGTCACGGAGAGCGCCCGCGCCAACCGGGGCTGGTGGGACCGGAACGCGGACGAGTACCAGATCGAGCACGGGACCTTCCTCGGCGACGACCGCTTCGTGTGGTGTCCCGAGGGCCTGGACGAGGTGGAGGCCGAGCTGCTCGGCCCGACGGAGGAGCTGAAGGGCAAGGACGTCCTGGAGATCGGCGCCGGCGCCGCGCAGTGCGCGCGCTGGCTGGCCGGCCAGGGCGCGCGTCCGGTGGCTCTGGACCTCTCCCACCGCCAGCTCCAGCACGCGCTGCGCATCGGCGCGGCCTTCCCGCTGGTGCAGGCGGACGCGGCCGTGCTGCCCTTCGCGGACGATTCCTTCGATCTGGCGTGCTCGGCGTACGGGGCGCTGCCGTTCGTCGCCGATCCGCGGCTGGTGCTGCGGGAGGTGCGCCGGGTGCTGCGGCCCGGGGGCCGCTTCGTCTTCTCCGTCACGCACCCGCTGCGCTGGGCGTTCCCGGACGAGCCGGGCCCCGAGGGGCTGTCGGTCTCCTCCTCCTACTTCGACCGCACGCCGTACGTCGAGCAGGACGACGAGGGCCGCGCGGTGTACGTCGAGCACCACAGGACGCTGGGCGACCGGGTGCGGGACGTCGTGGCGTCGGGGTTCCGGCTGGTGGATCTGGTGGAGCCGGAGTGGCCGGACTGGAACACCTCGGAGTGGGGCGGCTGGTCGCCGCTGCGCGGGCACCTGATCCCCGGAACCGCGATCTTCGTGTGCGAGCGCGACTGACCGGCCCTCGCCGGGCACGCGCGCGGGGAAGGCGGTTCCGTCCGGCACGCGCGCGTGTGGAAGGCGGTTCCGCCGGCGTACGAGACTGGGGGCGTGATCCGTTACGACGCCCTGGACGCGCTGCCCGTACGCGGTGCCCTGCCCGCTCTGTACGACGCCCTGGAGGGGCACGGCACCGCGGTGCTGGTCGCGCCGCCCGGCACCGGCAAGACGACGCTGGTGCCGCTCGCGCTGGCCGGTCTGCTCGGCGAGGGGCCCGCGCGGCGCGTGGTCGTGGCCGAGCCCCGGCGGATCGCGGCGCGGGCGGCGGCACGACGGATGGCGTGGCTGCTGGGCGAGAGGCCCGGCGCGAGCGTCGGGTACACCGTGCGCGGCGAGCGGGTGGTCGGGCGGCACACGCGCGTGGAGGTCGTCACGACCGGTGTCCTGTTGCAGCGGCTCCAGCGGGACCAGGAGCTGACGGGGGTCGACGCGGTCGTGCTGGACGAGTGCCACGAACGGCATCTGGACGCGGACACGACGGCGGCGTTCCTGTGGGACGTGCGGCAGGCGCTGCGGCCGGAGCTGCGGCTGGTGGCCGCGTCGGCGACGACCGACGCGGAGGGCTGGGCCCGGCTGCTGGGCGGGGCGCCGGTCGTCGAGGCGCGGGGCGTGTCGCACCCCGTGGAGGTGGTGTGGGCGCCGCCCGCCCGCCCGGTCCGGCCGCCGCACGGGATGCGGGTCGACCCCGCGCTGCTCGCTCACGTGGCCTCGGTGGTGCGGCGCGCGCTGACCGAGCGGGACGGGGACGTGCTGTGCTTCCTGCCGGGTGTCGGGGAGATCTCCCGGGTCGCGGGGCAGCTGTCCGGGCTCGGGGACGTGGAGGTGCTCCAGGTGCACGGGCGGGCGCCGGCCGCCGTGCAGGACGCGGTGCTGTCCCCCGGGGCGCGGCGCCGGGTGGTGCTGGCGACCTCGGTGGCGGAGTCGTCGCTGACGGTGCCGGGCGTGCGGGTGGTGGTGGACGCGGGGCTGGCACGCGAACCGCGCGTGGACCACGCGCGCGGGCTGAGCGCGCTGACGACGGTACGGGCTTCGCGGGCGGCGGCACGGCAGCGGGCCGGGCGTGCGGGGCGTGAGGCTCCGGGCGCGGTGTACCGCTGCTGGACGGAGGCGGAGGACGCCAGGCTGCCGCGCTTCCCGGCGCCGGAGATCAAGGTGGCCGACCTGACGGCGTTCGCCCTCCAGGCGGCGTGCTGGGGCGATCCGGACGCGTCCGGACTGGCGCTGCTGGATGCGCCGCCGGGCGGGGCGATGGCGGCGGCCCGGTCGGTGCTGACGGCCGTGGGCGCGGTGGACGCGGCCGGGCGGGTCACGGAGCGGGGCGTACGGCTGTCGCGGCTGGGGGTGCATCCCCGTCTGGGGCGGGCGCTGCTCGACGCGGGCGCCTCGGACGCGGTGGCGGAGGTGGTCGCCCTGCTCGGCGAGGAGCCGCCGCGGGAGTACGGGGACGACCTGGCGTCCGCGCTGCGGGCGGCCCGGCGCGGGGGTGACGCCTACGGTGCGCGGTGGCGGACGGAGGTACGACGCCTGCGGGCCGCCGCGGCGCAGTCCGGCGTACCCGTCGGCGGGTCGGACGACGCCGCGGCGGCGGGCGTCGGGACCGCCGGCCGGGCGGACGGCACCCTGACGGCTCCCGACACGTCTGCCGGACGGGCGGGAGGCACGGGGGCGGAGTCGCTCCGCCGCCGGCCGGAGGACGCCGCGGGGCTGTCCGACGCCGGTCGCCGCCGGACGGGTGCCGGCACGGGCGAGGGCGAGGTGGCCCTCGGCGGGGCGGAGGACGGGGTCGTCGGGCTCGTGGCCGCGTTGGCGTTTCCCGAGCGGGTGGCCAGGAAGGACGGCGGTTCGTATCTCATGGTGTCCGGGACCCGGGCGGAGCTGCCGGAGGGGTCCGGGCTGCGCGGGGCGCCCTGGATCGCCGTGGCCGTGGCCGACCGGCCGGTGGGCAGGGGGCACGCGCGCGTGCAGCTCGGCGCGGTCGTCGACGAGGCGACGGCGCGGCTGGCGGCGGGCGCCCTGCTGACGGAGCGGGACGAGGTCCACTGGTCCGGCGGTGACGTCGTGGCCCGGCGCGTCGAGCGGCTCGGCGCCGTCGAGCTGTCGGTGGGGCCGCCCGCCGACGCCGCCCCCGGTCTCGTGCGGGACGCGCTGCTGGAGGGGTTGCGGCAGGAGGGGTTCGGGCTGCTGCGCTGGTCGGCCGACGCGCGGGTGCTGCGGCAGCGGCTCGCGTTCCTGCGGCTGCACCGGGGCGAGCCCTGGCCGGACGTCTCGGACGACGCGCTGCACGCGCGCGTGGACGAGTGGCTGGAGCCGGAGCTCGGCCGGGCCCGGCGGCGGGCCGACCTGGCGCGGATCGACGCCGGGCAGGCGCTGGCGCGGTTGCTGCCCTGGGCGTCGGGCGAGGCGGCGCGGCTGGACGAACTCGCCCCGGAGCGGATCACCGTGCCCAGCGGTTCCAGGATCCGGGTCGACTACGGCGATCCCGGACGGCCCGTGCTCGCGGTGAAGCTGCAGGAGATGTTCGGGCTGGAGCGGTCGCCGGAGATCGCCGGGGTGCCGCTGCTCGTCCATCTCCTCTCCCCCGCCGGGCGGCCGGCCGCGGTCACGGCCGACCTGGCCTCCTTCTGGAAGGACGGCTACAAGGGCGTACGGGCGGAGTTGCGCGGCCGGTATCCGAAGCATCCGTGGCCCGAGGACCCGGCCACGGCGGAGCCGACGCGGCACACGAAGGCACGGCTCGGGCGGGAGTCCGCGTCCGGGGTGTGACGGCTGCCGCCGGTGCACAGCCGACGGCCCGAGGGCGCCCCGCCGCCGCGATGGTGGGGCGCCCTCGGTGTCCGGTCCGGCGGGTGTCTAGGCGGTGGGCCCGGTCGACGGGTCGGCGGAGGGGCTCGGCGAGGCGTCGGGGGACGGCCCGGTGGACGGACCGGTGGACGGGCTGGGCGACGGCTCCGCCTCGGCCTTGGCCACCTTCAGCTGGACGTCGAGCGTGGCGCCGCCCGCGGTGGTCAGGCGCAGCACGAACGTGCCGGCGGTGTCGTCCGCGTACAGCTTCGGCAGCGTCAACAGGCCCTTGGCGTCGGTCCTCAGACCGCTCAGGGTGCGGACGGCCTTGCCGTCGGCACCCTTGAAGTAGGGGCCCTTGCCGTTCTCGGTCGCCGACGTGACGAGCGTGGCGGTGACGGCGACCCGGTCCGCGGCGGCGCCCTTGTACGTCGCCTTCACCTCGACCCGGTCCGCGAACTCGCCGCCCGCGGTGCAGGTGAGCGCGGCGTCGCCGATGCGGGTGAGGGCGTCGGCGACGTGCTCGGTGACGGTGGCCCGGTAGTCGAGGCCCGCGACCGTGCGGCCGACGACGGTGGCCCGGACGGTGAACGCGCCGGTCTTCTCGCCCGCCTGGAGCGGGGGCGCCGTGGCCACGCCGGTGCTGCCGGTGCTGACGGTGGCGACCTTCTCGCCGCCGGCGAAGGTGGCGTCCGTGTCCCCGAGGATCGTGAAGCGGATGCGGACCTTGGCGACGGCCTCGCCGCTCTTCGTCTCGGCCCTGGTGCTGATCCTCTTGGCGAACGTGTCGCCCGCGGTGGCGGTGAGGTCGGTGCCGCCGGCGTTCTCCAGGTGGTCCACCCTGTCGGTGGGCGTCTGCGGCGAGGGCTCCGGGGTGGCCGGAGGGGTGGGGCGCGGTGAAGCGGTGCCGGGCTGCGTGGGCTTGGCGGGGCCGGTGGGGTCGCCCGGGGGCGGCGTCGACGTGCCGGGGGTCGAGGGTGCGGTGGGCCGACCGGTGCTGCCGATGCCTCCGGTGCCGCGGGGCGACGGGCTCGGCCCGGTCGCGACGGTGTCGTCGCTGCGGCCGACCGGCAGCGCGCCGGAGCCGTCCGGGATCTCGTGGGTGCCCTTGCGGTAGTACTCCAGCCAGGACAGGACCGTGTGCAGGTAGTCCTGGGAGTTGTTGTAGCTGAGGATCGCGCGGTTGAGGTCCGCCTGGACGGACAGGTCCCAGCCGTTGCGGCACAGGTAGTGACCGGCGGCGAGGGCGGCGTCGTAGACGTTGTTGGGGTCCTTCTTGCCGTCGCCGTTGCCGTCGCGGCCCGCCCAGGCCCAGGTGGACGGGATGAACTGCATGGGTCCGACGGCGTTGTCGTAGTTGCTGTTGCCGTCGTGGACGCCGTTGTCGGTGTCCTTGATGAGCGCGAAGCCGTTGCCGTCGAGCTGCGGGCCGATGATCCGGCCGATGGTGGTGCCGTACGCGTCGACACGGCCGCCGCGGGCCTGGCCGGACTCCACCTTGCCGATGGCGGCGAGGAGTTGCCACGGGAGGTTGCAGCCGGGCTTGGCCTCGCGCAGCGCCGACTCGGCCTTCTTGTAGGCGTCGAGGACGGTCGCGGGGATGCCCGCCTCGGCGGGGCCCCGGGACACGGGGGTGCCGACGGTGGGGGTGGGTGCGGGGGCGGGGCTCGGGCTGTTGAGCGGTGGCAGGTCCGTGTAGTACGGCGAGTTGCCGGTGGCGCTGTCGGCGGGGGCCGTGGCGGGCGACGGCGCGCTGTCGGCGGTGGTCCGTCTGCCGTTGCCGTCCGCGGTCACCTCGGGAGCCTGGGAAGCGGACAGGGCCGCGACCGCGACCGCCGCGACGGTGGTGGTGACCGCCGCCTTGCGGAGTCTCCTGTCGAACTGCGCCGCCATAGAGTGACCCCTCCCGTGGACGCCCGCGCGTCCGTCTGCGTCGTCCGGCTCCGGCTGTCTTCGGTTGTGGTGCTCGCGCGCCGTGCCCGCCCTGTGAGGACGACCGGCCCGGGCCGAGGGTTGCGCCGCAACTTTCCGAGCACGACGGTCGTCTGTTCGACCAGTACGGCACCGCAGGTGACCCTACGACAACTTGCTTCGCGCGGGCACCCGTTCACGCCCGATATTCACCGGTTGGCCATATGAGGAGTCGCGTTGCCTTTCACCCTCAGCCATGCGGCGGCCGTGCTGCCCGCCGTGCGCGGCGACGGATCGGGACGCGGGCGCCTGGTGCCGGCCGTGCTGGTCGCGGGTTCGTTCTCGCCCGACCTGACCTATTACGCGGCGAGTTGGGTGTCCGGAGCGATGGAGTTCGGGGAGGTGACGCACTCGTTCGCCGGGGTCTTCTCGGTCGACGCGCTCATCGCCTGGGTGCTGGTGGGGCTGTGGCTGCTGGTGCGCGAGCCGTTGGTGGCGCTGCTGCCGCGGGCCCGGCAGGGACGCGCCGCCGCCCTGCTGCGCTGCGGGACGCCACGCGCGCACGTACGGCCGTCCCTGGTGGTGCGGTGGTACGTGTCGGCGGTGCTGGGCGCGCTGACGCACGTGGTGTGGGACGCGTTCACACATCTGGACCGGTGGGGGATGCGGGTGTTCCCCGTGCTGGGACGGGAGATCGCGGGCTCGCCGCTGTACTGGTACCTGCAGTACGGCGGTTCCGCGGTGGCCGCGGTGGTGATCGCCGTGTTCCTGGTGCGGGCGCTGCGCCGGCAGGCCCCGGCCGGGCCGCTGGGTGTCCCGGCGCTCTCGGCGCGGGACCGGTGGTGGGCCGGGGCGGTGCTCGGCGGCTGTGCGCTGGCCGGGGTGGTGCAGCGGACGACCCTGTGGTGGGAGTACCGGGGGCCCGTGGCCAAGCCGTGGGAGATCGTCCCGACGGTGTGCTTCGGAGCGGGTGCGGGGCTCGTGCCGGGGCTGCTGCTGTGTGCCGTGGGGGTCAGGGTGTGGCGTCCGGTCCCGGTTCCCCGAAGCCCGGGAGGCGTCGGTACGGAGCCGGGCCGCCGGGTCGCGCCCTGAGGGTGTCGGCGGTCGCGACGAACACGGTGAAGGTGTGGGCGGGGCGTGACCGCGGCAGCAGGGTGAGGGCGAGCGCCAGGTAGCCGCGGGCCAGATCGGCCCACCGGCGCCAGGCGGGGGCCTCGCGCGCAGCCACGGCGGTGGAGGACCGGTGGGCGAGTCCGCGGCGGAGACCTGTCGCCGTGCGGCGCAGGGCCGTCGCGAGAGTGGTGGGGACGCGACCGGTACTTGCGCCCGGCGCGAAGACCGGGACCTGGAGGAGCGGCACGCGGGCGGGTCCGTCTGTGCTTGCCCGTGCCGGTGTCGTCCGGTGGTGGAGCATGCGTATACCCATGCCCGCATCCTCGGGGGCGACAGGGGGCGGGGGCTTTCCCGCGGGGGCCACCTGAGTGATGGGCCCTCCGGGGGTCGGCGAGGCCGTTCGAGCCGACGTCCCCTGGACACCGGCGGCGCCGGGCCGTCCGGACGGGGCGGCGGACCTCGGCTGTGCGGGCGAGCGCGTGCGGCGCGGGGGCCGGCGGTCGGCGCCGTACGCCGGCCGATGCCCCCGGTGTACAGGACGCAGGGGGCGTCGGGGCACGGGCGCCGGCGGGTCCGCCGAGCGCCGGTGGGCCCGGTGGGCGCAGACAGCCGCGGACAGCAGAACGGAGTCCGGCAGCCGGTAGGTCCCAGCGGGCACGGGGGCCGAACGGAGCCCGGCAGCCGGTAGGCCCCAGCGGGCACGAGGGCCGAACAGAGCCCGGCAACCAATGGGGTCTGCGTGCCGAGAGCAAGCCGAGGTGGGCGTCAGGCTCAGCAGACTTCGCGGGGCCGGCACCCCAGGCCGGGCACCCCAGGCCGGGCACCCCAGGCCGGGCACCCCAGGCCGGGCACCCCAGGCCGGGCACCCCAGGCCGGGCACCCCAGGCCGGGGAGCGGGCGTCTGCCCTGCTCCCCGGCCCCACCGCACCGCACCGCCGCCGGAGGCTAGTGCGCTGCCGATTCCCAGTCCGGGCCCGAGCCCACCGAGACGCCCAGGGGGACCCTGAGGTCGACGGCATCGGCCATTTCACGGCGGACCAGTTCCTCCGCGGCCGCGCGCTCGCCGGGGGCGATCTCCAGGACGATTTCGTCGTGGACCTGGAGCAGCATGCGGGAAGCCAGGCCGGCCTCGCGCAGCGCCTTGTCCACGTTGAGCATGGCGATCTTGACGATGTCGGCCGCCGTGCCCTGGATCGGGGCGTTCAGGGCCATCCGCTCGGCCGCCTCGCGGCGCTGGCGGTTGTCGCTGTTGAGGTCGGGCAGGTAGCGGCGGCGGCCGAAGAGCGTCGCCGTGTACCCGGTGGCCCTGGCCTCGTCGACGACCCGGCGCAGATAGTCCCGGACTCCGCCGAACCGCTCGAAGTAGGCGTCCATCAGCCCTCGGGCCTCGGCCGCCTCGATGTTCAGCTGCTGGGAGAGACCGAAGGCCGACAGGCCGTACGCCAGGCCGTAGGACATCGCCTTGATCTTGCGGCGCATCTCCGCGTCCACCGCGGACCGTTCGACGGAGAACACCTGCGCGGCGGCCGTGGTGTGCAGGTCCTCGCCGGAGGTGAACGCCTCGATCAGACCCGCGTCCTCGGACAGGTGGGCCATCACGCGCAGCTCGATCTGGCTGTAGTCCGCCGTCATCAGGGACTCGAAGCCCTCGCCGACGACGAAGCCGCGGCGGATCGCCCGGCCCTCGTCGGTGCGGACCGGGATGTTCTGCAGGTTCGGGTCGGTCGAGGAGAGGCGGCCCGTCGCGGCGACCGTCTGGTTGAACGTGGTGTGGATGCGGCCGTCCGCGGCGATCGTCTTGATCAGGCCCTCGACGGTGACACGCAGCTTGGCCTGCTCGCGGTGCCGGAGCATGATCACGGGCAGTTCGTTGTCCGTCTGCGTCGCCAGCCACGCCAGGGCGTCGGCGTCGGTCGTGTAGCCGGTCTTGGTCTTCTTCGTCTTCGGCAGGTTCAGCTCGCCGAAGAGGACTTCCTGGAGCTGCTTGGGTGAACCCAGGTTGAACTCGCGTCCGGCGGCCGCGTGGGCCTCCTTCACGGCCTGCTGGACCGCGCCCGCGAACATCTGCTCCATGGCCTGCAGGTGCTCCCGGTCGGCCGCGATGCCGTGCCGCTCCATGCGGGCCAGCAGGGCGGACGTGGGCAGTTCCATGTCGCGCAGCAGGTCCGCGGCGCCGACCTCCGCCAGGCGGCCCTCGAAGGCCTCGCCCAGGTCGAGGACGGCGCGGGCCTGCACCATCAGCGCCTCGGCCTCGGCGGCGTCGTCCGCGCCGAAGGCCAGCTGCCCGTCGGCCGCGGCGGCCGGGGCCAGCTCGCGGTGCAGGTACTCCAGGGAGAGCGCGTCCAGGTCGAAGGACCGGCGGCCCGGCTTGACCAGGTAGGCGGCGAGCGCGGTGTCCATGGAGACGCCGGCGACGCTCCAGCCGTGCTCGGCGAAGACGCGCATCGCGCCCTTGGCGTTGTGGAAGACCTTCGGCCGGTCCGCGTCGGACAGCCAGGCCGCGAACGCCCTCTCGTCGGCCTCGTCGAGCTGGGAGGGGTCGAACCAGGCGGCCTTCCCGTCGGGCGCGGCCAGCGCGACCTCGGCGACCGAGCCGGTGCCCAGCGCCCAGGCGTCGACCGTGGCGACACCGAGGGGCCGGCTGCCGTGCTCGCCGAGCCAGCCGGCCAGCTCGCCCGTGCTCAGCACCGTGCCGTCCAGCTCCACGCCGTCCGTCACGACCGGCGTCGTCTCGGCCTCCTCGGCACCGGGATCGACGGCGAAGAGCCGCTCGCGCAGCGAGGGGTTGCGGATCTCCAGGGTGTCCAGGATCATCGCGACGCCCTTGCGGTCGTACGCCGGCCGCTCCAGCTCGGTGACCGTCTTCGGCAGTTCGACGTTCCGCTCCAGCTCGGTGAGGCGGCGGTTGAGCTTCACGGACTCCAGGTGGTCGCGCAGATTCTGCCCGACCTTGCCCTTGACCTCGTCGACCCGCTCGACCAGTTCCGCGAAGGACCCGAACTGGTTGATCCACTTCGCGGCCGTCTTCTCGCCGACGCCCGGGATGCCCGGCAGGTTGTCCGACGGGTCGCCGCGCAGCGCGGCGAAGTCCGGGTACTGGGCGGGCGTCAGTCCGTACTTCTCGACGACCTTCTCCGGGGTGAACCGGGTGAGCTCGGAGACGCCCTTGGTCGGATACAACACCGTGGTGTGCTCGCTGACCAGCTGGAACGAGTCCCGGTCGCCGGTGACGATCAGCACCTCGAAGCCCTCGGCCTCGGCCTGCGTGGCGAGCGTGGCGATGACGTCGTCGGCCTCGAAGCCCTCGACGGCGAAGCGGGTCACGTGCATCGCGTCGAGCAGTTCGCCGATCAGCTCGACCTGGCCCTTGAACTCGTCCGGCGTCTTGGAGCGGTTCGCCTTGTACTCCGTGAACTCCTCGGAGCGCCAGGTCTTGCGGGAGACGTCGAACGCCACCGCGAAGTGCGTGGGCGCCTCGTCACGCAACGTGTTGGCCAGCATCGACGCGAAGCCGTAGATCGCGTTGGTCGGCTGGCCCGTCGCGGTCGTGAAGTTCTCCACGGGCAGCGCGAAGAACGCGCGGTACGCCAGCGAGTGCCCGTCCATGAGCATCAGGCGCGGGCGGTTGCCGGTGGGGGTCTCGGTCTTCTTCGATGCTGTGTCTGCCACATCCCCGATCCTGCCACGCCCCACTGACACTCGGTCCCGCCCGCGCCCGCGCCGTCGGTGTGCGCCGTCACGGGGTGCGGGCGCGTCGTGGCCGGTCACGCGGTTCCCCGCGTCCCTCGAGGCCGCGGCCGGGGCCCGGCGGCAGAGGGGGCCGGACGCCGCCGCGTCCCCCGCTTCCGCGCCCCGCTTCCGCCCGGCCTCCGGCGATGTCGGCGGGGCGTGCGAGGATCGGAGACGTACTTCACACGTGTACGCGAAGGAGCGCGCGATGGCCACGAAGCCGCCCAAGGGTGATCCGGTTCAGGACGCGCCCGAGGTCACCGAGCCCCAGCACGCGGCGGCGGGCATCCCGGCCATCGGCCACACCCTGCGCGTCGCGCAGCGGCAGATGGGCGTGAAGCGGACCGCGCTGACGCTGCTGAGCGTCAACCAGAAGGACGGCTTCGACTGCCCGGGCTGCGCCTGGCCGGAGCCGGACCACCGGCACAAGGCGGAGTTCTGCGAGAACGGCGCGAAGGCCGTGGCCGAGGAGGCCACCCTGCGCCGGGTCACCCCGGAGTTCTTCGCCGCGCACTCCGTGGCCGACCTCGCGACCCGCAGCGGCTACTGGCTGGGCCAGCAGGGGCGGCTCACGCACCCCGTGTACCTGCCGGAGGGCGGCGAGCACTACGAGCCGGTCACCTGGGAGCGCGCCTTCGACATCGTCGCGGAGGAGATCGCCGCCCTGGACTCGCCCGACGAGGCGGTCTTCTACACCTCCGGGCGCACCAGCAACGAGGCGGCGTTCCTCTACCAGCTGTTCGCGCGCGCGCTGGGCACCAACAACCTGCCGGACTGCTCCAACATGTGCCACGAGTCGTCCGGTTCGGCCCTGTCCGAGACCATCGGCATCGGCAAGGGCAGCGTCCTGCTGGAGGACCTCTACAAGTCCGACCTGATCATCGTGGCCGGCCAGAACCCGGGCACCAACCACCCGCGCATGCTCTCCGCGCTGGAGAAGGCCAAGGCGAACGGCGCGAAGATCATCAGCGTCAACCCGCTGCCCGAGGCCGGCCTGGAGCGCTTCAAGAACCCGCAGACACCGAAGGGGCTCACCACCGGGGCCGCGCTCACCGACCTGTTCCTGCAGATCCGCCTCGGCGGCGACCAGGCCCTGTTCCGGCTCCTCAACAAGCTGATCCTGGAGACGGACGGCGCGGTCGACGAGGTGTTCGTGCGGGAACACACGCACGGCTTCGAGGAGTTCGCCGAGGCCGCGCGCGGCGCCGACTGGGAGGAGACGCTCGCGGCGACCGGACTCACCCGCGCGGAGATCGAGGAGGCGCTGCGCCTGGTCCTCGCCTCCCGGCGCACCATCGTGTGCTGGGCGATGGGCCTGACCCAGCACAAGCACTCGGTGCCCACCATCCGCGAGGTCGTGAACTTCCTCCTCCTGCGCGGCAACATCGGCCGTCCGGGCGCGGGCGTCTGCCCGGTGCGCGGCCACTCCAACGTGCAGGGCGACCGCACGATGGGCATCTTCGAGCGCCCCGCCCCCGCGTTCCTGGACGCCCTGGAGAGGGAGTTCGGCTTCGCCCCGCCCCGCGAGCACGGCTACGACGTCGTACGGGCCATCCGCGCGCTGCGCGACGGCGAGGCGAAGGTCTTCTTCGCCATGGGCGGCAACTTCGTGGCCGCGTCCCCCGACACGGAGGTCACCGAGGCGGCGATGCGCCGCGCCCGTCTCACCGTGCACGTGTCGACGAAGCTGAACCGCTCGCACGCCGTCACCGGCGCGCGGGCCCTGATCCTGCCGACGCTGGGCCGCACCGAGCGCGATCTCCAGGACGGCGGCGAGCAGTTCGTCACCGTCGAGGACTCGATGGGCATGGTGCACGCCTCGCGGGGACGGCTCGAGCCCGCGAGCCGGCACCTGCTGTCCGAGCCGGCCATCGTGTGCCGGCTGGCGCGCCGGGTGCTCGGCGAGGACAGCAAGGTGCCGTGGGAGGAGTTCGAGAAGGACTACGCGACGATCCGCGACCGCATCGCGCGCGTGATCCCCGGTTTCGAGGACTTCAACGCGCGCGTGGCCCGCCCCGGCGGCTTCGCCCTCCCCCACGCCCCGCGCGACGAGCGCCGCTTCCCGACGGCCACCGGCAAGGCCAACTTCACCGCCGCGCCGGTCGAGTACCCCCAGCTGCCCGAGGGCCGGCTGCTGCTGCAGACGCTGCGCTCGCACGACCAGTACAACACCACGATCTACGGCCTGGACGACCGCTACCGGGGCATCAGGAACGGCCGCCGGGTCGTCCTGGTCAACCCCGAGGACGCCGAGGAGCTGGACGTGCGGGACGGCTCCTACGTCGACCTCGTCAGCGAGTGGACGGACGGAGTGGAGCGCCGGGCGCCCGGTTTCCGCGTCGTGCACTACCCGACGGCCCGGGGCTGCGCCGCCGCCTACTACCCGGAGACCAACGTCCTGGTGCCGCTGGACGCCACGGCGGACACCAGCAACACCCCGGCCAGCAAGTCGGTCGTCGTCCGTCTGGAACAATCGGCGACCGACTGAGCGTTCGCTCAGTCGAGCCGACAGGCGGACCACACCGACGGATCGCGAACGAACGGAGCCGGGCCCATGGGCGAGCAGCAACAGGTGCAGTTCCCGCAGGAGATCATCGACGAGTACGCCGCGACGGGCGTCGATCTTCCCGCACTGTTCTCCGCGGGACACCTGGGGGCGCGGATGGGCGTCCAGGTCCTGGAGGCGGCGCCCGAGCGGGTCGTCGGCACCATGCCGGTGGAGGGCAACACCCAGCCGTACGGGCTGCTGCACGGCGGCGCGTCCGCGGTGCTGGCCGAGACGCTGGGGTCGGTGGGCTCGATGCTGCACGGCGGCGCCTCCAGGATCGCGGTCGGCGTCGACCTCAACTGCACCCACCACCGCGGTGTGCGTTCCGGACTGGTCACCGGGGTGGCCACGCCGGTGCACCGGGGGCGGTCCACGGCGACGTACGAGATCGTCATCACCGACGAGGCGGGCCGGCGGGTGTGCACCGCGCGGCTGACCTGCCTGCTGCGCGAGGTGACCCCGAAGGACGCGGAGCGCGCGGGCGGCGCGGGCTGACCCCGCGGGCGGCGCGGGGCGGGGCGCACGGCGGCCCCGTCCCGCGCCGCCGCCACTTCCCCGACCCACGGGCACCCCGGCGTGCAGGGGGGCGGGAGACGGGGGCGGCTTCCGCGCGGAGCAGGGGGCGGAAGGAAGCTCCCGGGCTCGGCAGGGGCGTTCGACCCGTCTCCGACGGCCACGCGCACGACGGCCACGTCGATCGGCACCACTACGGCAGTCCACCCGGACGACCTTGATCCACTTCTTTGAAACCGCAGGCCACAGCCCCTGAATCAAAAATGCGGAACTTGGGATTCACCTCCGGGGCCATCGGAATCCCATATTCCGTTGGCCATTACACGAATACACCGGCGTCGCGCGCCCCGTCCGTCACCACCGCCCACTCCCTCCTTTCCGGACAAAGGAGGGCCTCGCCATAAAATCCACCACAAGATCACCACACTCGCGAGCGAGGCGGATTACGGGAAAACAGCGGGCGCGCCGAACATCTTTCCCGGACGTAACTCTACGTAATACGCACGCAATGTCGACCCCCGGCCCTCCCTTGCTGCACGGCTGACACACCCCCTCACCAGGCCCCGCCCGTCGCCCTCAGCGACACCATCAGGTCATTACCAAAACCCCTGATGCACCTGAACGCACCCTGCCGGGTCCTGCAGTTTCTCACCATCCGGACAGGGCAAAACGGCGAGAATTCCGCCCTTCCCCCCACCCAGTACCGCTCTGCAATACGTTGTGTCATAACAAGAGAGTCACAGCATTGACCAGACCCTCCTCCGCGTTCCCCACACACGCTTAGAGTCACCGCCAGTCACCGCGCCGCCCGATTCTCATTTCGGCCCAGCGCTCGACTCGGCCGTTTCCACCCGGAAGCGACCGTCAGGGGAAAGGACTGGATCGTGCGTCAACGTTCGCTCATCGCCCTCACCGCGGCACTCGCGGCGGGATCGCTCACGCTCACCGCATGCGGCTCGCGCGACGACGACAGCAGCAACGGCAGTGGCGGCGGCGACAAGACCACTGTCGTGATCGGCATCGACGCTCCGCTGACCGGTGACCTCTCGGCCCTCGGCCTCGGCATGCGCAACTCCGCCGAGCTGGCGGTGAAGACGGCCAACAAGAAGGAGTACGTCAAGGGCGTCGAGTTCAAGCTCGAGCCCCTCGACGACCAGGCCCAGCCCTCCGTCGGCCAGCAGAACGCCCAGAAGTTCATCAGCGACAAGAACGTCCTGGGCGTCGTCGGCCCGCTGAACTCCAGCGTCTCCCAGCAGATGCAGAAGCCGTTCAACGACGCCGGCCTGGTCCAGGTGTCCCCGGCCAACACCGGTACCGAACTGACCCAGGGCGACGGCTGGAAGTCCGGCAACTCGGTCCGTCAGTTCAAGACCTTCTTCCGCACCGCCACCACCGACGAGGTCCAGGGCGCCTTCGCCGCCGACTACCTCTACAACAAGGCCGGCAAGAAGAAGGTCTACCTGATCGACGACCAGAAGACCTACGGCGCCGGCCTCGCCGCCTCCTTCAAGACGAACTTCACCAGGCTCGGCGGCAAGATCGTCGGTGCCGACCACATCAACCCCGAGGACCGCGACTTCAACGCCGTCGTCGCCAAGATCAAGAAGACCGGCGCCGAGGCCCTCTACTACGGCGGCGAGTACCCCGCCGCCGCTCCCCTGAGCCAGCAGCTCAAGGACAGTGGCCAGAACATCCCGCTCATGGGCGGCGACGGCATCTACTCCGCCGAGTTCCCGAAGCTGAACAAGAAGTCCGAGGGCGACCTCGCCACCTCCGTCGGCAAGCCCGTCGAGCAGCTCCCCTCCGCCAAGGAGTTCATCGCGAACTACAAGGCCGAGAACTTCAAGGACGCGTACGAGGCCTACGGCGGTCTCACCTACGACGCCACCTGGTCCATCATCGAGGCCGTCAAGCTCTCCGTCGACGGCAACGACAGCAAGCTCCCCTCCGACGCCCGCAAGTCCGTCCTGGACGCCATGAGCAAGGTCAAGTTCGACGGCGTCACCGGAACCATCTCCTTCGACGAGTTCGGTGACACCACGAACACCCTGATGACCGCGTACAAGGTCAAGAACAGCGCATGGGCGCCCGAGTACAGCGCCTCCCCCAAGTTGGACTGAGCCAAGGGGACGAACAGCAGGACACCCCTCACACGTTGATCCAGGCCGCGCGGGGGCGCCCACCAGCGCTCCCGCGCGGCGCCGTATCCGAACCACTCCACGGAGGCCCTGCGGTGAACGAACTGCCGCAACAGCTGGCCAATGGACTCATCCTCGGCGCGATGTACGGACTCATCGCGATCGGCTACACGATGGTCTACGGCATCGTCCAGCTCATCAACTTCGCCCACGGCGAGATCTTCATGGTCGGGGGCTTCGGGGCCCTCACCGTCTTCCTCATACTCCCCGACGGCTTCGCCCTCGGCGCCGCCGTCCCCCTCATGATCCTCGGCGGCATCGTCGTCTCGGTCGCCTTCGCCACCGCGGCGGAACGCTTCGCCTACCGGCCCCTGCGCGGCGCACCGCGGCTGGCACCGCTGATCACCGCCATCGGCCTGTCCATCGTCCTCCAGCAGATCGTGTGGATGTGGTACCCCGAGGCGAAGAAGGACCGTTCCTTCCCGCAGTTCCAGGGTGAGCCCATCGACCTCTTCGGTGCCACCATCCAGCGTGGTGACCTGTTCGTCATCATCGCCGCCCCCCTCTGCATGGTCGCCCTCGGCCTCTTCGTGACCAAGACCCGCTCCGGCCGCGGCATGCAGGCCACCGCCCAGGACCCCGACACGGCCAAACTCATGGGCGTCAACACCGACCGCATCATCGTCATGGCCTTCGCCATCGGTGCCGCCTTCGCCGCGATCGCCGCCGTCGCCTACGGCCTGAAGAACGGTCAGGTCGGCTTCCGCATGGGCTTCCTGATGGGTCTCAAGGCCTTCACCGCCGCCGTGCTCGGCGGCATCGGCAACATCTACGGCGCCATGCTCGGCGGCATCGTCCTCGGCGTCGCCGAGGCCCTCGCCACCGGTTACATCGCCAACGTCCCCGGCATGGACCTCTTCGGCGGCGGCGCCTGGAAGGACGTATGGGCGTTCAGCCTGCTCATCCTCGTCCTGCTCTTCAGGCCACAGGGCCTGCTCGGCGAACGCGTCGCGGATCGGGCGTGATACCCATGACCACCAAGACTCCCACCGACAAGACCACGGACACCGCCAAGGTGACCACCACCCCGGTCGTCCCGCTGCCACCCGCCGCAGCCCGCGCGACCGCCCTCGCCGGCTCGGCCCTCGCCCTCGTCGGCACCTTCCTCGCCTGGACCTGGACCGACGAGTTCCCCGGCGACCTGACCGTCACCGGCTACCCCGGCGGCCTGCAGGTCCTCACCCTCGTCGGATCCGTCCTGACCCTGCTGTTCGCCCTCTCCGGATGGGGATCCTCCCGTCCGGGCGACGCCCGGAGCGGAAAAGGCATCCCCGGCCTCGGCTGGCTCACCCCCGGCGGCACCAACAGCCCCGTCCTGCTGAGCGCTCTCGGCGTCCTCGGCACCACCGGGTACACCCTGGGCGCCATCAGTCAGGAACTCGGCGGTCTCGTCAACCTCGAACCCGGCGCATGGGTCTCCGGCGCCGGAGCCCTCGTCGCCGTCATCGGCGCCCTCGGCCTCCCGGCCGACCAGCCCTACGGCGCGGACGAACCGGCCCCGGGCCTCTGGGGCCGGATCCGCCACGCCCTCACCGCCCCCGAACCCGCACGCGCCAGGGAACTCCCCTCCTGGGCCGAGATCCTGATCATCGCCGCCGGCTTCGGCGCCGGCCTGTACGTCTTCGCGTACGGCATCAGCACCGAGTACTCCGAACTCTTCATCGGCTTCCTCATCACCGCCGCGTTCGGCTTCACCGCCGTCACCCGCGCAGGACTCCTCAAGCGGCTCTCGGCCCTCACCGCCAAACACCGCAACGTCACCCTCGCGGCCGCCTTCGCCGCGGCGATCTGCTTCCCCTTCACCCAGAGCAACGACCAGTTCGCCCTCATCGGCGCGAACATCCTGATCTTCGCCACCGTCGCCCTGGGCCTCAACGTCGTGGTCGGCCTCGCCGGCCTCCTCGACCTCGGTTACGTCGCCTTCCTCGGCGTCGGCGCCTACGCCGCCGCCCTGGTCTCCGGCTCGCCGCAGTCGAGCATCGGCGTGCACTTCCCGTTCTGGGCGGCCGTCCTCACCGGTGCCCTCGCCTCCCTGGTCTTCGGCGTGGTGATCGGCGCCCCGACCCTGCGCCTGCGCGGCGACTACCTCGCCATCGTGACGCTCGGCTTCGGTGAGATCTTCCGCATCACCATGAACAACCTGAACGGCAACAGCGGACCCGACGTCACCAACGGTTCCAACGGCATCCCGAACATCCCCGACCTGGAGGTCCTCGGGTTCAACCTCGGAGTGCCGCACGACGTCCTCGGCCACGAGCTCACCCGCTCCGGCAACTACTACCTGCTGATGCTGCTGTTCACGGCCATCGTCGTGCTGGTCTTCCGCCGTTCCGCGGAATCCCGCATCGGACGCGCCTGGGTCGCCATCCGCGAGGACGAGACCGCCGCCACCGCCATGGGCATCAACGGCTTCCGCCTCAAGCTCCTCGCCTTCGCCCTCGGCGCCTGCCTGGCCGGCCTCGCCGGCACCGTGCAGGCCCACGTCTCCTACAGCGTCACCCCCGAGCAGTACCAGTTCGCCGGCTCCGTGCCGCCCAACTCGGCCTTCCTGCTCGCCGCCGTCATCCTCGGCGGCATGGGCACCATCAGCGGCCCGCTCATCGGCGCCGCGCTGCTCTACCTGATCCCGGCCAAACTCCAGTTCATGGCGGAATACCAGCTGCTCCTCTTCGGCGCCGCGCTCATGTTCCTCATGCGCTTCCGCCCCGAAGGACTGGTCGCCGACCGCAGGAAGCAGCTCGAGTTCCACGACACCGGACAGCTCGACGTACCGGACGACAAGCCGCTCCCCGACGGCGCGACCGGCGTCGCGAAGGCAGGGGCGTGACCACCATGACCACCACCGCACCCACCACCACAACGGTCCTCGACGCCAGCGGCGTCACCATGCGGTTCGGCGGCCTCACCGCCGTACGCTCCGTCGACCTCACCGTCAACAGCGGCGAGATCGTCGGCCTCATCGGACCCAACGGCGCCGGCAAGACCACCTTCTTCAACTGCCTCACCGGCCTGTACGTCCCCACCGAGGGCAAGGTCGAGTACAAGGGCACCGTCCTGCCGCCCAAACCGCATCTGGTCACCCAGGCCGGTATCGCCCGTACCTTCCAGAACATCCGGCTCTTCGCCAACATGACCGTCCTGGAGAACGTGCTCGTCGGACGGCACACCCGCACCAAGGAAGGCCTCTGGTCGGCCCTGCTGCGCCTGCCCGGTTTCAAGAAGGCCGAAGAGGCGTCCCGCGAACGCGCCATGGAGCTCCTGGAGTTCACCGGTCTCGCCGCCAAGGCCGACCACCTCGCCCGCAACCTGCCCTACGGTGAGCAGCGCAAGCTCGAGATCGCCCGAGCCCTCGCCAGCGAGCCCGGCCTGCTCCTCCTCGACGAGCCCACCGCGGGAATGAACCCCCAGGAGACCCGCGCCGCCGAAGAACTCATCTTCGCCATCCGGGACAAGGGCATCGCCGTCCTCGTCATCGAGCACGACATCCGATTCATCATGAATCTCTGCGACCGGGTCGCCGTGCTCGTCCAGGGCGAGAAGATCGTCGAGGGGCCCGCCGAAGTCGTCCAGGCCGACGAACGCGTCATCGCCGCCTACCTCGGCACCCCCTTCGAAGGCGCTCCCGGCCAGGACGAGGCCGCCGAGGTCGAGGCCGCCGAGGCACACAGCACCACAGAAGGGGACGACAAGTGACCGCACTGCTGGAGGTCGAGGACCTCAGGGTCGCCTACGGCAAGATCGAGGCCGTCAAGGGCATCTCGTTCACGGTCGACGCGGGCCAGGTCGTCACCCTCATCGGCACCAACGGCGCCGGCAAGACCACCACCCTCAGAACACTGTCCGGACTGCTCCAGCCGGTCTCCGGCCACATCAGGTTCGACGGCCGGTCACTGCGGAAGGTCCCCGCCCACAAGATCGTCTCGCTGGGACTCGCCCACTCCCCCGAGGGACGGCACATCTTCCCCCGCATGACCATCGAGGACAACCTCCGACTCGGCGCCTACCTCCGCAACGACAAGGAGGGCATCGAGAAGGACATCCAGCGCGCCTACGACCGCTTCCCCATCCTCGGGGAACGCCACAAGCAGGCCGCGGGCACCCTCTCCGGCGGCGAACAGCAGATGCTCGCCATGGGGCGGGCGCTGATGTCCCGGCCCAAACTGCTCATGCTCGACGAACCCTCCATGGGCCTCTCGCCGATCATGATGCAGAAGATCATGGCGACCATCGCCGAACTGAAGTCCCAGGGCACCACCATCCTGCTCATCGAGCAGAACGCACAGGCCGCCCTCTCCCTCGCCGACCACGCCCACGTCATGGAGGTCGGCAAGATCGTCCTGTCCGGCACCGGACAGGACCTCCTGCACGACGAGTCCGTCCGCAAGGCCTACCTCGGCGAGGACTGAGCCGGAAACACCACCCACAAGGGCCGCCGTCCCACACGGACGGCGGCCCCTGCCGCACAGGCGAGGCCCGCGCCCCCTGCCACACAGGGAACGCGGGCCTCCTCGAACACCGGGCGTCAGCCCTTCGACGCCTTCTTCTCCTCGGCGTCCTGGATGACCGCCTCGGCCACCTGCTGCATCGACATCCGCCGGTCCATCGACGTCTTCTGGATCCACCGGAACGCGGCCGGCTCCGTCAGCCCGTACTGCGTCTGCAGCACCGACTTCGCCCTGTCCACCAGCTTCCGCGTCTCCAGCCGCTGCGAGAGGTCCGCGACCTCCTTCTCCAGCGCCTTCAGCTCCGTGAACCGCGAGACGGCCATCTCGATCGCCGGAACGACGTCACTCTTGCTGAACGGCTTCACCAGATACGCCATCGCCCCGGCGTCCCGCGCCCGCTCCACCAGATCGCGCTGCGAGAACGCGGTCAGCATCAGCACCGGCGCGATGCTCTCCTCGGCGATCTTCTCGGCCGCGGAGATGCCGTCCAGCTTGGGCATCTTCACATCGAGGATCACGAGGTCGGGCTTGTGCTCCCGGGCCAGCTCCACGGCCTGCTCCCCGTCACCGGCCTCACCGACGACGGAGTACCCCTCCTCCTCCAGCATCTCTTTGAGATCCAGCCGGATGAGCGCCTCGTCCTCGGCGATGACGACACGGGTCGTCAGCGGAGGCACGTGCGACTTCTCGTCTTCGGGCACGTCAGCGGGCTGGGGCGACTCGGGGGCGGTCACGTGGGGCTCCTCGTTCGGGGCAGGGATACTGCTGACAAGAGCCTACCTAGCTGCGGTATGGTGGACGGGCAGCGGGTCGGGTGAAATCTTCGATTCGCAGGAGCTCCGGTAGTCCAATCGGCAGAGACGATACCCTCAAAAGGTATTCAGTGTGGGTTCGAATCCCACCCGGGGCACTTTTCCTCAGAATCCAAGGCTGCATTTCGAAGCGGATGTCCACGTTCTCGTGAACATCCGCTTTTCGCTCCCCACGGTCACGACCAGTGACACAGAGTGGTCGCATGTACGACCTTCACACGAAGCAGCAGGCGCTTGCCCTCCTCAGGGATGGCGCGCGGAACTGTGACGTAGCCCGGCGGTTCACCATTCCCATCGGCACCGTCAGCTACTGGAAGCACAAGGACCGAGCTCGACGCGGGGAAACCCCTGGAGCGCAGCAGTCGCCCTGCCCGCGATGCGATGGGGAACTGGATCAACCGGCATACGCATACCTTCTGGGCCTCTACCTGGGCGACGGCCACATCATCCAGAACCGCGCCATGCGGTCGCCCAGCCTGTCGATCGCGTGCGCTGAGTCCTCGCCTGGCCTCATGGACGCCTGTGAGGCGGCGATGCGCTCGGTGTTTCCCCGTAACTCGGTATGCCGAGTCCGCCGCAAGGGGTGTCGGGAGGTCAAGCTCTACTCGAAGCACCTTTGGTGCCTTTTCCCTCAGCACGGCCCCGGCAGGAAACATCAGCGCCAGATCACTCTCGCCCTCTGGCAGCAGGCGATCGTCGACGCTCACCCCTGGGAGTTCATCCGTGGGCTGATCCACTCCGACGGTTGCCGCATCACCAACTGGACCACGAAGACCGTCGGCGGGATGCGCAAGCGCTACGAATATCCGCGCTACTTCTTCAGCAACAAGTCCGACGACATCCGGAAGCTCTTCACTGACGCGCTCACCAAGGTCGGCGTCGAGTGGACGACCCTCGCGCGCGGCAGCGACCCCTTCAACATCTCCGTCGCCCGCAAAGCCTCCGTCGCCCTCATGGACGCCCATGTCGGGCCCAAGTACTGACGTCCGGCCTATCGGGGGCTGTCGTCCTCGCCGATGTGGTGGACGCGGACCAGGTTCGTCGTCCCCGACACCCCCGGCGGGGAGCCGGCCGTGATGATCACCACGTCGCCCTTCTCGCAGCGGCCGTACTCGGTCAGGAGTTCGTCCACCTGGTCGACCATCGCGTCCGTGGAGTCCACGCGCGGGCCGAGGAACGTCTCCACGCCCCAGGTCAGGTTCAGCTGGGAGCGGGTCGCCGGTTCCGGGGTGAAGGCGAGGAGCGGGATGGGTGAGCGGTAGCGGGAGAGGCGGCGGGCGGTGTCGCCGGACTGGGTGAAGGCGACCAGGTACTTCGCGCCGAGGAAGTCGCCGATCTCGGCGGCCGCGCGGGCGACGGCGCCGCCCTGGGTGCGGGGCTTGTTGCGGTCGGTCAGCGGGGGCAGGCCCTTGGCGAGGATGTCCTCCTCGGCCGCCTCGACGATGCGGGCCATCGTGCGGACCGTGTCGGTGGGGTGCTTGCCGACGCTGGTCTCGCCGGAGAGCATCACGGCGTCCGTGCCGTCGATGACGGCGTTGGCGACGTCGGAGGCCTCGGCGCGGGTCGGCCGGGCGTTGTCGATCATGGAGTCGAGCATCTGGGTGGCGACGATGACCGGCTTGGCGTTGCGCTTGGCCAGTTTGATGGCGCGTTTCTGGACGATGGGGACCTGTTCGAGGGGCATCTCGACGCCGAGGTCGCCTCGGGCGACCATGATGCCGTCGAAGGCGGCGACGATGTCCTCGACGGTGTCGACGGCCTGGGGTTTTTCGATCTTGGCGATGACGGGGAGGCGGCGGCCTTCTTCGTCCATGATGCGGTGGACGTCGAGGACGTCCCGCCCGCTGCGGACGAAGGAGAGGGCGATGACGTCGAAGCCGGTGCGCAGGGCCCAGCGGAGGTCGTCCTCGTCCTTCTTGGAGAGGGCGGGGACGGAGACGGCGACGCCGGGGAGGTTGAGGCCCTTGTGGTCGGAGACCATGCCGCCTTCGACGACCGTGGTGTGGACGCGGGGGCCGTCGATGTCGGTGACTTCGAGGCAGACCTTGCCGTCGTCGACGAGGATGCGTTCGCCGGGGGTGACGTCGGCGGCGAGGCCGGCGTAGGTGGTGCCGCAGGTGTGGCGGTCGCCGTCGACGCCTTCTTCGACGGTGATGGTGAAGGTGTCGCCGCGTTCGAGGAGTACGGGGCCTTCGGCGAAGTGGCCGAGCCGGATCTTCGGGCCTTGGAGGTCGGCGAGGGTGCCGACGCTGTGGCCGGTCTCGTCGGAGGCCTTGCGGACGTGGTGGTAGCGCGCTTCGTGTTCGGTGTGGGTGCCGTGACTGAAATTGAAGCGGGCGATGTCCATTCCGGCGTCGACCAGGCCTTTGATCTGGTCGTACGAGTCGGTGGCGGGCCCTAGTGTGCAGACGATTTTCGCTCGGCGCATGGGTCGAGCCTATGACTTACCGGTCGGTAGCGAATTGGCCGCGCGTGTCTGCCCAACCACCTTTGGGTGAAGGGTTGTTGACAGGTGTTGAATTGTGCGGCGCGGTGCTCCGATGAGCATTCCCTCATCGTTCCTTCTTTCGCTCTTCGGGCGTGCGTGCGGCTCCTCCCGCATCGGCCACTGTTGACAGGTGGCGTGTCCAGGCTCGAATCTACGCGCGTTGTTGATGGTGTCGTCACGTCCGCAAGGAGAGTCAGCATGTCGTTGAACCGTCGGAAGTTCCTCAGCAGATCGGCCGTGACGGGGGCGGGTGTCGCGCTGGCCGGCGCGGCGGCGGTCCCGGCCGCCGAGGCCGCCGGGGCGCACAAGGACCGCAAAAAGCCGAAGCGGTACGCGCTGACGGTGCTGGGCACGACGGACCTGCACGGTCACGTCTTCAACTGGGACTACTTCAAGGACGCGGAGTACGCGGACGCGGCGGGCAACGCGCAGGGGCTGGCCCGGATCTCGACGCTGGTGAACCGGATCCGTGAGGAGAGGGGCCGGCACAACACGTTGCTGCTGGACGCGGGCGACACCATTCAGGGCACGCCGCTGACGTACTACTACGCGAAGGTGGACCCGATCACCGCCGAGGGCGGTCCGGTGCATCCGATGGCGCAGGCGATGAACGCGATCGGGTACGACGCGGTGGCGTTGGGCAACCACGAGTTCAACTACGGCATCGAGACGCTGCGGAAGTTCGAGGAGCAGTGCGACTTCCCGTTGCTGGGTGCGAACGCGGTGGACGCGAAGTCGCTGAAGCCGGCGTTCCCGCCGTACTTCATGAAGACGTTCCGGGTGAAGGGGGCGCCGCCGGTGAAGGTGGCGGTGCTGGGGTTGACGAACCCGGGTATCGCGATCTGGGACAAGGCGTACGTGCAGGGGAAGCTGGCGTTCCCGGGGTTGGAGGAGCAGGCGGCGAAGTGGGTGCCGAAGCTGCGTTCGATGGGTGCGGACGTGGTGGTGGTGTCGGCGCACTCGGGTTCGTCGGGTACGTCGTCGTACGGTGACCAGGTGCCGTACGTGGAGAACGCGGCGGCGAATGTGGCGCGTCAGGTGCCGGGTATCGACGCGATCCTCGTGGGGCACGCGCATGTGGAGATCCCGGAGCTGAAGGTCGTCAACGAGAAGACCGGGAAGACGGTCGTGCTGTCGGAGCCGTTGTGCTACGCCGAGCGGCTGACGGTGTTCGACGTCGATCTGGTCTTCGAGCGGGGCCGGTGGCACGTCGAGTCGGTGCGGGCGTCGCTGCGCGACTCCAGCACGGTGGAGGACGATCCGCGGATCGGCGGGTTGCTGGCGGACGAGCACGCGCGGGTGGTGGCGTACGTCAACCAGGTCGTCGGGACGGCCACCGAGACGCTGACGACGGTGGAGGCGCGGTACAAGGACGCGCCGATCATCGATCTGATCACCAGGGTGCAGGAGGACGTGGTCAGGGAGGCGCTGGCGGGTACGGAGTACGCGTCGTTGCCGGTGCTGGCACAGGCGTCGCCGTTCTCGCGGACCTCGGAGATCCCGGCCGGTGACGTGACGATCCGGGATCTGTCGAGCCTGTACGTGTACGACAACACGCTGGTGGCGAAGCTGATGACGGGGGCGCAGTTGCGGGCGTACCTGGAGTTCTCGGCGGAGTACTACGTGCGGACGGCCGCGGGTGCGCCGGTGGACGTGGAGAAGCTGACGAACGCGAACGGCCGCCCGGACTACAACTACGACTACGTCTCGGGGCTGACGTACGAGATCGACATCGCGCAGGCGGCCGGTTCGCGGATCAGGAATCTGGCCTTCGGGGGTGCTCCGCTGGACGACGCGCAGCAGTTCGTGCTGGCGGTGAACAACTACCGGGCCAATGGCGGGGGTGCGTTCCCGCACGTGGCGTCGGCGAAGGAGCTGTGGTCGGAGTCGACGGAGATCCGTACGCGGATCGCCGAGTGGGTGACGGCGAGGGGTGTGCTGGATCCGAAGGACTTCGCGTCGGTGGGCTGGGTGCTGACGCGGGACGGCAAGCCGGTGTTCTGACGCGTCGGTGCTGTTCGCGGCTTCAGATTCCGTCCGTCAGTGGGGTGAGTTCCCGGTGGTGGCGTGCGGACGGGGTCTGGGGCCGTTGTGGTTGCAGGCCGAAGGTGGTGAAGGCGGTGCGGTTGGGCAGGGGGTAGGGCTCGTGTCCGGTGAGGTCGTTGAGGATGGTGGCGCTGCGCCAGGCGGCGAGGCCGAGGTCGGGGGCGCCGACGCCGTGGGTGTGGGTTTCGGCGTTCTGGACGTAGACGGTGCCGGTGACGGTGGGGTCGAGGAGGAGACGGAAGCGTTCGTCGATGCGGGGGCGTTCGCTGTTGTCGCGGCGCAGGTAGGGGTCGAGGGCGGCGAGGATGCGGTCGAGGGGGCGTTCGCGGTAGCCGGTGGCGAGGACGACGGCGCTGGTGGTGAGGCGGGTGCGGGTGTTCTGTTGGGTGTGTTCGAGGTGGAGTTCGATCTGGGTGGTGGCGAGGCGGCCGGCGGTGCGGACGTGGACGCCGGGGGTGAGGACGGTGTCGGGCCAGCCGCCGTCGAGGGTGCGGCGGTAGAGCTCGTCGTGGATCGCGGCGCTGGTGTCGGCGTCGATGCCTTTGTGGAGTTGCCATTGTGCGGCGACGAGGCGGTCGCGGACGGGTTCGGGCAGGGTGTGGAAGTAGCGGGTGTGGTCGGGGGTGAAGTGTTCGAGGCCGAGCTTGGAGTACTCCATGGGGGCGAAGGCTTCGGTGCGGCCGAGCCAGTGGAGGCGTTCGCGGCCTGCGGGGCGGTGGCGGAGCAGGTCGAGGAAGATCTCCGCGCCCGACTGGCCGGTGCCGATGACGGTGATGTGGTCGGCGGCGAGGAGGGTGTCGCGGTGGTCGAGGTAGTCGGCGGAGTGGATGACGGGTGCGCCGGGGGCGTCGACGAGGGGTTTGAGCGGGCCGGGGACGTGGGGTTCGGTGCCGATGCCGAGGACGACGTTGCGGGTGTGGGTGCGGCCGAGGGCTTCGGCTTCGCCGTCGGCGTCGAGTTGGGTGTAGTCGACCTCGAAGAGTTTGTGTTCGGGGTTCCAGCGCACGGCGTCGACCTGGTGGTGGAAGCGGAGGGCGGGGAGGTGTTCGGCGACCCAGCGGCAGTAGGCGTCGTACTCGGCGCGCTGGATGTGGAAGCGTTCGGCGAAGTAGAAGGGGAAGAGGCGTTCGCGGGCGCGGAGGTGGTTGAGGAAGGTCCAGGGGTTGGCGGGGTCGACGAGGGTGACGAGGTCGGCGAGGAAGGGGACCTGGATGCGGGTGTCGTCGATGAGTTGGCCGGGGTGCCAGTGGAAGGCGGGGCGCTGGTCGTAGAAGACGGTGTCGAGGGCGGGGAGGGGGTCGGCGAGTGCGGCGAGGGAGAGGTTGAAGGGGCCGATGCCGATGCCGACGAGGTCGCGGGGTGTGTCGGGGGTGTGGTCGGTGGTGTTCATCGCGGGGTTTGTCCTTCCACGAGGGCGCGGAGGCGGGCCAGGCCGTCGGACCGGGTGTGGGGGGTGAGGGAGGTCGCCTTGAGCCGGAGCCGGAGCCGGCCGTCGGCGCGGGCGCGGCCGAGGACGGCACGGCCGGTGGTGGGCGGGTCGCGGCGTACGGCGGCGACGGTGCGCAGGGCGTCGGGCACGGTGTCGCGCAGGGGGCACGGGGCGTCGGGGCCGTGCGGGCCCGAGGCGGGGGGCGGCATGCCCATGGGCTGTCTGTCCTCCGGGCGCGTTGTGAGGGGACGGCGCACCGTGCCTCGGTGAGGGCGGCGGCCGGTGCCGGGTGGGCCGGAGTACAGCTTGGGTCGTGCGGGGGTGCCCGTGGTGGGGAAGCGCGGCGATCAGAACCCGAAAGGGGGTACGTCCGCGGGGTGACGCGTGCCGGTGCGGCCGGCCTCCGTCCGTCGGGAGGCCGGCCGGGTGGCAGGGTCAGCCGGTGTGGGCCTGCCGTACGCGCAGGGCGCGGGCGAGGTCGTCGAGCTGGTCGACGAGCTTGCGGCGCAGGGCGGGGGTCGGGTCGGCGGTGGCGAGGCATTCCTGGCCGAGGCGCAGGGTGTCGGCGTCGACGGCGTGCGCGGGGAAGGCCCAGCGGCCGGCGGCGTCGGCGATGGCGGGGCCGCGGCGGGCGGCGACGGTGACGGCTTCGGTGTAGTAGCGGGGGACGTAGTCGGCGGTGAGGTCGGCCTGTTCGGGCTGCCAGAAGCCCTGGGCGGTGGCGGTGAACAGGTAGTTGGACAGGTCGTCGGTGGCGAACATGGCGTTCCAGGCGCGGCTCTTGGCCTCGGTGTCGGGCAGTGCGGCGCGGCAGCGGGCGGCGCCTTCCTGGCCGGTGGCGCTGGGGTCGTTCTCGAGTTCGGCGGCGATGGCGGTCTCGTCGGTGGCGCCGAGGACGGCGAGGCGGGTGAGGATGCGCCAGCGCAGTTCGGGGTCGAGTTCGGGGCCGCCGGGGACGGTGCCGTCGGCGAGCCAGGCGGCGATGGTGTCGGGGTGGGCGGCGGCGTCGATGCAGTGGCGTACGGCGATCAGGCGCAGGCCGGGGTGGTCGCCGTCCTCGGTACGGCGGATGAGGTCGCGGCACAGGTCGGAGAGGGTGGCCAGGGCTGCGGGTCGCTGTTCGGGGGTGAGGTAGCGGTCGGCGATCTGGGTGGCGGCGAAGGTGAGGACGCCTGAGACGAGGGCGAGGTCGGTCTCGTGGGGGAGGTGGGTGCGGGCGGTGTCGAGGTAGGCGGTGGCGGGGAGTTCGCCGTCGCGGACGGCGTCGCGCAGGGCGTTCCAGGCGACGGCGCGGGTGAGGGGGTCGGGCAGGCCGGAGAGGGCGGCGCGGAGGGTCTTGAAGGAGTCGGCGTCGAAGCGGATCTTGGCGTAGGTGAGGTCGCCGTCGTTGAGGACGACGAGGGCGGGCCGTGCGCCCGCGGCGCTGATGCCGATGTTCTGACCGGTGAGGTCCGCTTCGAGGTGCTGGCGGAGGGTGAGGCGGCCGGTGTCGTGGAGGTCGTGGTCGTAGACGCCGATGGTGATGCGGTGGGGGCGGGTGCCTCCTCCGGGGTGGAGGGTGCCGGCGTGCTTGAGGCCGTCCCGGTCCTTGGTGGGGTCGGGCGCGGACCGGGCTCCGGAGCTGCCCCGGTGGGTGATGCCGAGGTGCCAGGTGCCGTTCTCGGCGCCCAGGTGCGGCACCAGGGTGTCGACGCCGGTGGTGCGCAGCCAGGCGTCGGCCCAGGCGTGGACGTCGCGGTCGGTGGCGGAGGCGAGGGAGTCGATGAAGTCGGCGAGGGTGGCGTTGGCGAACCTGTGCCGGGCGAAGTGGGTGTTGATGCCGGCGAGGAAGTCCTTCTCGCCGAGCCAGGTGACGAGCTGGCGCAGGGCGGAGGCGCCCTTGGCGTAGGAGATGCCGTCGAAGTTGAGGAGCGCGGAGGCGGTGTCCTCGACGTTCTCGGGGGCGACGGGGTGGGTGGAGGGGCGCTGGTCGGCGTCGTAGCCCCAGGGTTTGCGGGTGACGCCGAAGTCGGTCCAGGTGCCGGTGAAGCGGGTGGCTTCGGCGCAGGTCTGGTAGCCCATGTACTCGGCGAAGGACTCGTTCAGCCAGATGTCGTCCCACCACTTGAGGGTGACGAGGTCGCCGAACCACATGTGGGCCATCTCGTGGGCGATGACCATGGCGCGGGTCTGCCGTTCGGTGTCGGTGACGGCGGAGCGGTAGACGAACTCGTCGCGGAAGGTGACCAGGCCCGGGTTCTCCATGGCGCCGGCGTTGAACTCGGGTACGAACGCCTGGTCGTAGGAGTCGAAGGGGTAGGGCTCGGCGAACTTCTCGTGGTAGCGGTCGAAGCAGGCGCGGGTGATGTCGAGGAGTTCGTCGGTGTCGGCGTCGAGGTGGGGGGCGAGTGAGCGGCGGCAGTGGATGCCGAAGGGCAGGCCGCGGTGTTCGGTGCGTACGGAGTGCCAGGGGCCGGCGGCGACGGCGACGAGGTAGGTGGAGATCAGGGGGGTGGTGGCGGCTTTCCAGCGGCCGTCGCCGGTGTGTTCGGTGATGCCGTTGGCGAGGACGGTCCAGCCGTCGGGGGCGGTGACGGTGAGGTCGAAGACGGCCTTGAGGTCGGGCTGGTCGAAGGCGGCGAAGACGCGCTGTACGTCGTCCATGAACAGCTGGGTGTAGACGTAGGTCTCGCCGTCGGTGGGGTCGGTGAAGCGGTGCATGCCTTCGCCGGTGCGGGAGTAGCGCATGGCCGCGTCGACGCGCAGTTCGTGTTCGCCGGGGGCGAGGTTCCTCAGTGGCAGCCGGTTCTCGTCCAGGGTGTCCGGGTCGAGGGGGTGTCCGTCGAGGGTGACGTCGCGCAGTTCGGCGGGCTTGAGTTCGACGAAGGTGTCCGTGGTGCCCGTCTCGGCGCGGACGGTGAACCGGATGACGGTGCGGGAGTCGAAGGTCTCGTCGCCGCCGGTCAGATCGAGGTCGATCGCGTAGTGGTGGACGTCGAGGAGCTGGGCACGGGTCTGCGCTTCGTCGCGCGTCAGTACGGACATGCAGGCCATGCTGCCTGATGCCGTGGGCGGGGCACAGGGGCGGACCGGTACGCGGAGTATGTCCGGTCCACGCCCGCGCGCCGTGCCGCCGGGGCCGCGGGTCGCTGCGCCGGTTGCGGGGTGTCCGGCGCGGGTGCGGACGGAGGGTGGGGCGCGTGGCCGGGCGCTGCCGGGGTGCCTTCCCCGGAGGGGTGCCCCGAGCGTACGCCCTCCCCTGCCGCTCGGCTTCGCTCGCGCGGGGCCTCCGTCCGCCCCCGGGGGTGCCTCCCAGGGCGTTCAGGCGGTGGGGAGGCCCTGGGGTGCGCTGTCCTTCGTCCCGCCGGCGGTGTCAGCCGTCCCCCGGCGCTCCGCCGTTGCCGGTGTCCTCCGCGATCCGCTCGTGGTGGTGGATGACCTCGGCGATGATGAAGTTCAGGAACTTCTCGGCGAACGCCGGGTCCAGCTTGGCGCTCTCGGCGAGGGCGCGCAGCCGGGCGATCTGCTGGGCCTCGCGGGTGGGGTCGGCGGGCGGCAGCTGGTGGCGGGCTTTGAGGTGGCCCACCTGCTGGGTGCATTTGAAGCGCTCGGCGAGCATGTGGACGACGGCCGCGTCGATGTTGTCGATGCTGTTCCGCAGCCGGGCCAGCTCCTCGCGGGCGGCGTGGTCGGCGGCACCGGTGCCGGTGGTGTTGCTGGTGGTCATGGGCGATCACCCTACGGGCGGCCGCCCGGCCGCCGCACACCGTCTCAGGCCGTGGGCTGCCCGGCGCCGCGGTGCGGCTCGTACAGTGGAGTCAGGGCAGGCGTCTTGGGGGTGCGGGCGTGGCGAACGGCGGACCGGTCGAGCACGGTTATCCGCACCTGGAGACGGTGCGGGCCGCCATCACGGCGCTGTACCGGCGTCTGTCGTACGACACCGTCCGGACGTTCTCGGTCAGTGTGGCCCCGGCCGACGTGGCGTTCTGCGACACGGACGACCTGTATCTGGGGGCGCAGCGGGTGGCGCGCGAGCTGGTGCGTCACTACCGTCTGCCGGATGCCCGGATGATCGTCTCCTTCCGGGAGATGACGCATGCGGCGAATGTCGAGCTGGCGGCGGGTCCGGAGTACTTCGTGGAGCTGAACGACCGTTTCCGCACCCATCGGCGGGATATCGGCGCGGCGCTCGCCCACGAGGTGATGCACGTGTATCTGCACCGCCTGGACCTGTCCTTCCCGGGGACGCGGGACAACGAGATCCTGACGGACACGGCGGCGGCGTATCTGGGCGCGGGGTGGCTGCTGCTGGACGCGTACCGGGAGGACTCGGCGTCGTCGCAGAAGCTGGGGTACCTGACGCCGGAGGAGTTCGGGTACGTGCTCGCCAAGCGGGCGCTGTTGTTCGGGGAGGACCCGGCGGTGTGGTTCACCAGTCCGCAGGCCTACACGGCATATGTGAAGGGTATGGCGCGGGTCCGCCGGGACGGGCAGCAGCCGCCGCTGACGGCGGCCGGGTGGGCGGGGCGCCGCCGTTACGCCCGGGACCGGCGGCATGCGCTGGACCCGCACGCCGCTCCCGTGGCGGACGCCCCTTATTCCTTCCTGCCGGATGCGCGCGGGCCGTTGCGGGTGTCGTTCCCCTGTCCGACGTGTCACCAGCGGATCGGGGTGCCGGTGCGGGGGCGGATGCGGGCGCGGTGCGGGTTGTGCCGGACCGTGCTGGAGTGCGACACATAGGGGGCGGGGCCGCTTCCGCGCCGGCGTGACGCGTCGGTGCGCCGGGGCGTCGTCGAACGCCGCCCGTGCGGGCGGTGCCGCCGGTTCGGGGTGCCGGCGCGGGCTCGGCGTGCCGGCGCGGGCTCGGCGTGCCGGCCGTGCCGGTCACGGGCCGTCGACGACGCCGGCTTCTTCCCGCGGGGTTCCACCGGGTCCGTGCGCGCCACTGCGGACCCCGCCTCTCAGCCCGTCCACAGTGTTTCGATATTTTGTTCGCTGCCGCCCCCACCGGCTCACCGTCCGCCCGTCCCGAGGAGCCGGCCGTGGATCCCGAATCCACCGTCCCCACCTGCTACCGCCATCCCGCGGTGGAGTGTCATGTCCGCTGTATCCGCTGCGACCGCTCCCTCTGCCCCGACTGCATGCGCGAGGCGGCTGTGGGCCACCACTGTCCGGAGTGTGTGAAGGAGGGTGCGCGGTCCGTCCGGCAGGCCCGGACGATCGCCGGCGGGCGGGTCTCGACGACGCCCGTGGTGACGTACGCGCTGTTCGGGCTGAACGTGCTCGCCTACCTGGGTGAGCTGGTGCGGCCGGAGATCGTGGACCGGTTCTCGATGGTCGGCGCGCGCCTGGCCGGGCCGGACGGCACCCACTACCCCGGCGAGGGCCCGTACCTCGTCTCGGGGCCGCTGCGGACCGAGGGTGTCGCCGGGGGTGAGTGGGAGCGGTTGCTCACCGGTGCGTTCCTCCACCAGTCGCCTTTCCAGGGCGCCTTCGGGATCCTGCACATCACCCTGAACATGGTCGCGCTGTGGCAGTCGGGGCGGGTGGTGGAACTGATGCTCGGACGGGTCCGTTTCGCCCTCCTGTACCTGCTGTCGGCGCTCGGTGGTTCCGTCCTGGAGCTGGTCCTGGCCGACCCCGGGCAGTCCTCGGTCGGTGCTTCGGGCGCGGTCTTCGGCGTGGGGGCCGCGTACTACGTGCTGCACCGCCGGCTGGGGGCCGACACGGCCCCGGTCAACCGCTTCATGGTCCTCCTGCTGCTGTGGCTGGTGGTCTCCGCCGGATTCACCTCCTGGCAGGGCCATGCCGGCGGTCTGCTGGTGGGCGGCGCGCTGGCCGTGGCGTACGCGTACGCGCCCCGCGACGGGCGCCGGGTGCTGGTGCAGGCGGGTGCGTGCGCGGGTGTGGTGGTGCTGCTGGCGGTGTCGGCGGCGGTCAAGGTGTCGGAACTGTCAGGTGGAGGTCTTCCCCAGTGAAACGTGCCGGTGTGCTGCTTCTCGCGGCCGTCCCCGTGGTGGCCACGGGGGTGTACTTCCTCATGCCGACGGACTCGGCCGACGCTCCGGTCGCTCCGCCGACGGTCACCGCCCAGTCGGCCCGCGAGGACGCCAAGAGCCGGGCCGAGCAGGAGCGGGAGGCGGACGACGCGCTGATCGCCGACCTGCCGCCGGGGCTGGCCGCCCCGGCGAAGAAGGAGCTGGCGCAGCAGCTGGTGTCCAGCGCCGAGAACTCGACGACCGACTGGCGCAGTGCCTACGGCACCATCGAGGACCTCGGGCAGGGTGACGGCTACACCGCGGGCATCATCGGTTTCTGCACCGGCACCCACGATCTGCTCGCCCTGGTCGAGCACTACACGAAGGAGCACCCGGGCAACGGTCTGGCGAAGTACCTGCCGGCCCTGCGCGAGGTCGACGGCACCGACTCCCACGAGGGCCTCGATCCCGGTTTCACGGCCGCCTGGGAGGCGGAGGCGAAGCTCCCGGCGTTCCGCAAGGCGCAGGAGGAGGAGCGCGACCGCGTCTACTTCCAGCCGTCGGTGCGCCTGGCGAAGCTGGACGGGCTCGGCACGCTGGGGCAGTTCGTGTACTTCGACGCGATGGTCTTCCACGGCCCCGACAGCGACGCGGACGGCTTCTACAGCCTGCGTGAGCGCGCGATGAAGAAGGCGAAGACGCCGGCCGACGGCGGGTCCGAGAAGGCGTACCTGGAGGCGTTCCTCGACGTCCGGCACGAGGCGATGCTGGCCAAGCGGCCGGGCATGGACACCTCGCGCGTCGACACGGCCCAGCGCCGGTTCCTGAAGGCCGGGAACATGGACCTGCGCACGCCGCTGGTGTGGGAGATGTACGGGGACACCTACAAGCTGCCCTGAGCATGCGACGGCGCCCGCCCCTTTCGTCCGGTCGGGGACGGGGCAGGCGCCGTCAGTGTTCCGCACGCCTTTGTGCGGGACGACTGTGAGGTTGTTCCGGCCGTCAGACCGCCAGTGCGCGGTCCGTCGGACGGATCGGGGCCGGCAGGTCGCTGGCTCCGGTCAGGAAGCGGTCCGCGCCGCGTGCGGCGGAGCGTCCCTCGGCGATCGCCCAGACGATGAGCGACTGGCCGCGGCCGGCGTCACCGGCGACGAACACACCCGGCACATTGGTCTGGAAGTCGGCGTCCCGGGCGATGTTACCCCGTTCGTCGAGCTCCAGGCCGAACTGGTCGACCAGGCCGTTCTCCCGGTCGGTGCCGGTGAAGCCCATGGCGAGGGTGACCAGCTGGGCCGGGATCTTGCGCTCGGTGCCCGGCTTCGGGGTCAGCCTGCCGTCGACGAACTCGACCTCGCTCATGTGGAGCCACTGGACGTTGCCGTCCTCGTCGCCCTCGAAGTGGGTGGTGGAGACGGAGTAGATCCGCTCGCCGCCCTCCTCGTGGGCCGAGGTGACCTTGTAGAGCATCGGGAAGGTCGGCCACGGCTGGGAGACCGGGTTCCGCTCCTCGCCGGGCCGCGGCATGATCTCCAGCTGGGTGACGGAGGCGGCGCCCTGGCGGTGGGCGGTGCCCACGCAGTCGGCGCCGGTGTCGCCGCCGCCGATGACGACGACGTGCTTGCCCTCGGCCGTGATGGGGGGCGTCACGAAGTCGCCCTCCTGGACCTTGTTGGCCAGGGGCAGGTACTCCATGGCCTGGTGGATGCCCTTGAGTTCCCGGCCGGGGACCGGCAGGTCGCGGGCGGTGGTGGCACCGGCGGCGATGACGACGGCGTCGTACCGCTTCTTCAGGTCCGTCGCCTTGATGTCGCGGCCGACCTCGACGCCGGTGCGGAAGCGGGTGCCCTCCGCGCGCATCTGCTCGATGCGGCGGTTGATGTGCCGCTTCTCCATCTTGAACTCGGGGATGCCGTAGCGCAGGAGGCCGCCGATGCGGTCCGCGCGCTCGTAGACGGCGACGGTGTGGCCGGCCCGGGTGAGCTGCTGGGCGGCGGCCAGGCCCGCGGGGCCCGAGCCGATGACGGCGACGGTCTTGCCGGACAGGCGCTCGGGGATCTGCGGGGCGACGTCCCCGGTCTCCCACGCCTTGTCGATGATCGAGACCTCGACGTTCTTGATGGTGACCGGCGGCTGGTTGATGCCGAGCACGCACGCCGACTCGCACGGGGCCGGGCACAGGCGGCCGGTGAACTCCGGGAAGTTGTTGGTGGCGTGCAGGCGCTCCTGCGCGGCCGACCAGTCCTCGCGGTAGGCGTAGTCGTTCCACTCGGGGATCAGGTTCCCGAGCGGACAGCCGTTGTGGCAGAACGGGATGCCGCAGTCCATGCACCGGCTGGCCTGCTTGCTGATGATCGGCAGCAGGGAGCCGGGGACGTAGACCTCGTTCCAGTCCTTGACGCGCTCCTCGACGGGCCGGGTCTCGGCGACCTCGCGGCCGTGGTTCAGGAAGCCCTTGGGATCAGCCATTGGTCGCCGCCTCCATCATCTTCTCGGTGATCTCGGTCTCGGAGAGACCGGCTCGCTCGGCGGCGTCCTTGGCGGCGAGCACTGCCTTGTACGTACGGGGGATGATCTTGCTGAAGCGCTCCACGGAGGCCGTCCAGTCGGCGAGCAGCTTCTGGGCGACCGTGGAGCCGGTCTCCTCGGCGTGGCGGCGCACCACGTCGTGCAGCCACTCCTTGTCCGCGTCGTCCAGCGCCTCTACGGCGTCGGCGTTGCCGACGTTGACGTTGTCCGGGTCGAGGTCGACGACGTAGGCGACGCCGCCGGACATGCCGGCCGCGAAGTTGCGGCCGGTCTCGCCGAGGACGACCGCGTGGCCGCCGGTCATGTACTCGCAGCCGTGGTCGCCGACGCCCTCGGAGACGACCAGCGCGCCGGAGTTGCGGACGCAGAAGCGTTCGCCGACCTTGCCGCGCAGGAACATCTCGCCGCCGGTGGCGCCGTAGCCGATGGTGTTGCCGGCGATGACGCTGTACTCGGCGAGGTGGTCGGCGCCCCGGTCGGGGCGGACGACGATCCGGCCGCCGGACAGGCCCTTGCCGACGTAGTCGTTGGCGTCGCCCTCCAGGCGCAGCGTGACGCCGCGCGGGACGAAGGCGCCGAAGGACTGGCCGGCGGAGCCGGTGAAGGTGATGTCGATGGTGTCGTCGGGCAGGCCCGCGCCGCCGAACTTCTTCGTCACCTCGTGGCCGAGCATGGTGCCGACCGTGCGGTTGATGTTGCGGATGGCGACCTGGGCGCGCACCGGCGCGGCGTCGGTGGCGTCCGAGGCGGCCAGCGCGTCCGAGGCGAGCTTGATCAGCTCGTTGTCGAGGGCCTTCTCCAGGCCGTGTTCCTGGACGGTCACCTGGTGGCGCACTGCGCCCTCGGGCAGCTCGGGCACGTGGAAGAGCGGGGCCAGGTCCAGGCCCTGTGCCTTCCAGTGGTCCACGGCGCGGGTGACGTCGAGGGCCTCGGCGTGGCCGACGGCCTCCTCGATGGAGCGGAAGCCCAGCTCGGCGAGGATCTCGCGGACCTCCTGGGCGATGAACGTGAAGAAGTTGACGATGTACTCGGCCTTGCCGGAGAACCGGTCGCGCAGCACCGGGTTCTGGGTGGCGATGCCGACCGGGCAGGTGTCCAGGTGGCAGACGCGCATCATGACGCAGCCGGAGACGACGAGCGGCGCGGTCGCGAAACCGAACTCCTCGGCGCCGAGCAGCGCGGCGATGACGACGTCTCGGCCGGTCTTGAGCTGGCCGTCGGTCTGGACGACGATCCGGTCGCGCAGGCCGTTGAGCAGCAGGGTCTGCTGGGTCTCGGCGAGACCGAGCTCCCAGGGTCCGCCCGCGTGCTTGAGCGAGGTGAGCGGGGAGGCGCCCGTGCCGCCGTCGTGGCCGGAGATGAGCACGACGTCCGCGTGCGCCTTGGACACGCCCGCCGCCACCGTGCCGACGCCGACCTCGGAGACCAGCTTGACGTGGATCCGCGCCTGCGGGTTCGCGTTCTTGAGGTCGTGGATCAGCTGGGCGAGGTCTTCGATGGAGTAGATGTCGTGGTGCGGCGGCGGGGAGATCAGGCCGACGCCGGGGGTGGAGTGCCGGGTCTTGGCGACCCAGGGGTACACCTTGTGGCCGGGCAGCTGGCCGCCCTCGCCGGGCTTGGCGCCCTGGGCCATCTTGATCTGGATGTCGTCCGCGTTGACCAGGTACTCGCTGGTGACGCCGAAGCGGCCGGAGGCGACCTGCTTGATGCTGGACCGGCGGGCCGGGTCGTACAGGCGCTCCGGGTCCTCGCCGCCCTCACCGGTGTTGGACTTGCCGCCCAGCTGGTTCATGGCGATGGCGAGGGTCTCGTGCGCCTCCTGGGAGATGGAGCCGTACGACATGGCGCCGGTGGAGAAGCGCTTGACGATCTCGGAGACCGGCTCGACCTCGTCGACGGGGATCGGCTGCCGGTCGCTCTTGAAGCCGAACAGGCCGCGCAGCGTCATCAGGCGCTCGGACTGCTCGTTCACACGCTCGGTGTACTTCTTGAAGATGTCGTACTTGCCGGAGCGCGTGGAGTGCTGGAGGCGGAAGACCGTCTCCGGGTCGAACAGGTGGGGCTCGCCCTCGCGGCGCCACTGGTACTCGCCGCCGATCTCCAGCGCGCGGTGCGCGGGCGCGATGCCGCTGGCCGGGTAGGCCTTGGCGTGGCGGGCGGCGACCTCCTTGGCGACGACGTCGATGCCGACGCCGCCGATCTTGGTGGCGGTGCCGTTGAAGTACTTCGCGACGAAGGCCTCGTCGAGGCCGACGGCCTCGAAGACCTGGGCGCCGCGGTAGGAGGCGACGGTGGAGATGCCCATCTTGGACATGACCTTCAGGACGCCCTTGCCGAGGGCGTAGATCAGGTTCTTGATGGCCTTCTCGGGCTCGATGTCCGGCAGGAAGGTGCCGGCGCGGACCAGGTCCTCGACGGACTCCATCGCCAGGTAGGGGTTGACGGCGGCGGCGCCGTAGCCGATGAGCAGGGCGACGTGGTGGACCTCGCGGACGTCGCCGGCCTCGACCAGCAGGCCCACCTGGGTGCGCTGCTTGGTGCGGATGAGGTGGTGGTGGACGGCCGCGGTGAGCAGCAGCGACGGGATCGGGGCGTGCTCGGCGTCCGAGTGGCGGTCCGACAGGACGATCAGGCGGGCGCCGTTCTCGATGGCGGCGTCGGCCTCGGCGCAGATCTCCTCGATGCGCGCGGCCAGCGCGTCGCCGCCGCCGTGCACCCGGTACAGGCCGGAGAGGGTCGCGGCCTTGAAGCCGGGCATGTCGCCGTCGGCGTTGATGTGGATGAGCTTGGCCAGCTCGTCGTTGTCGATGACCGGGAAGGGCAGGACGACGCTGCGACAGGAGGCGGCGCTCGGGTCGAGCAGGTTGCCCTGCGGGCCGAGCGAGCTGCGCAGGGAGGTGACCAGTTCCTCGCGGATGGCGTCCAGCGGCGGGTTGGTGACCTGCGCGAACAGCTGGGTGAAGTAGTCGAAGAGCAGCCGGGGGCGCTCGGACAGCGCGGCGATCGGCGAGTCGGTGCCCATGGAGCCGATCGGCTCGGCGCCGGCCTTGGCCATCGGCGCGAGGATGACGCGCAGCTCCTCCTCGGTGTACCCGAAGGTCTGCTGGCGGCGGGTGACCGAGGCGTGGGTGTGCACGATGTGCTCGCGCTCGGGCAGGTCGGACAGCTCGATCTCGCCGGCCTCGAGCCACTCGGCGTAGGGCTTCTCCGCCGCGAGCTTGGCCTTGATCTCGTCGTCCTCGATGATGCGGTGCTCGGCGGTGTCCACGAGGAACATGCGGCCGGGCTGGAGGCGGCCCTTGCGGACGACCTTCGCCGGGTCGATGTCGAGGACGCCGACCTCGGAGCCGAGGACGACGAGGCCGTCGTCGGTGACCCAGTAGCGGCCGGGGCGCAGGCCGTTGCGGTCGAGGACGGCACCGACCTGGGTGCCGTCGGTGAAGGTGACGCAGGCGGGGCCGTCCCAGGGCTCCATCATCGTGGAGTGGAACTGGTAGAAGGCACGCCGGGCTGCGTCCTTGGTGTTCATGGATTCGTGGTTCTCCCACGCCTCCGGGATCATCATCAGCACCGAGTGCGGCAGCGAACGCCCACCCAGGTGCAGCAGCTCCAGGACCTCGTCGAAGGAGGCGGAGTCGGAGGCGTCGGGCGTGCAGATCGGGAAGAGCCGCTCCAGGTCCGAGGACGCGCCGAAGACGTCGGAGACGAGCTGGGACTCGCGGGCGACCATCCAGTTGCGGTTGCCCTTGACCGTGTTGATCTCGCCGTTGTGCGCAACGAAGCGGTACGGGTGGGCGAGGGGCCACGACGGGAAGGTGTTCGTGGAGAACCGGGAGTGCACGAGCGCGATCGCGGACGCGAAGCGGCGGTCGGACAGGTCCGGGAAGAAGGGCTCCAGCTGGCCGGTGGTCAGCATGCCCTTGTAGACGATGGTCCGCGCGGACAGCGACGGGAAGTAGACGCCCACCTCGCGCTCGGCGCGCTTGCGCAGCGCGAAGGCGCGGCGGTCGAGGGCGATGCCCCGCGAGGCGCCGTCGGTGACGAAGACCTGGCGGAAGACCGGCATGGTCGAGCGGGCGGTGGCGCCGAGCAGCTGCGGGGCGACCGGGACCTCGCGCCAGCCGAGGACGGTGAGGCCCTCGTCGGCGGCGATCGTCTCGATCCGCGCGACGGCGTCCTCGGTCCCGTCCACCGGCAGGAAGGCGATGCCGACGGCGTACGCCCCGGCCTCGGGCAGGTCGAATCCGGCCACCTCGCGGAAGAAGGCGTCCGGCACCTGGGAGAGGATGCCCGCACCGTCGCCCGAGTCGGGCTCGGAACCGGTGGCACCGCGGTGCTCCAGGTTGCGCAGCACGGTGAGGGCCTGGTCGACCAGGGTGTGGGACGCCTCGCCGGTGAGGGTGGCGACGAAGCCGACGCCGCAGGCGTCGTGCTCGTTGCGGGGGTCGTACATACCCTGCGCAGCAGGGCGAGCATCCATGAAGGACCGGTTCTGGCCGTTCGCGGAGTGCTGGGACGGCTGGCGCGGCGTACGCATCGGCTCTCCCGTCGTCGTCAGGTGGCATGTGGCAAGTGCCGAGGGACGACGTTGGCCCTCTGCGTGAGTGCGAAAGTTGATGCAGGTTACATGATGGAGCGGTTCTCGGTAACCGGGATACTCCGTTCCACCATGCGGACATCGAAGGGTTTCGGCAGGGCTGCCGGATCCCGGCGATGGAGGCTGTGGAGGCCGCGGCGAACAGATCGTCGTCCGTCGGTCCAAGGGGCGGAGGGAGCGTCGTCGCCCACTCCGCGCGTGCACGCCGGGCGTCGTTGCCCGCAGCGCTTACGGCTCATGCCCGGTGGTCACACGCCTGAAACCAGCGAGTAACGACTACTTATGCGGCCCGTCGCATAAGTCCGAGCCGGGCTATCCTACGGCCGTTCCGAACAGGCTGCCCAGGGCGTACGTCACACCGGCCGCCGCGCCGCCGAGCGCGAGCTGCCGCAGTCCGCTGTACCACCAGCTGCGCGCCGTCACCCTGGCCACCCCCGCGCCGCACAGGAACAGACCGGCCAGCGCCAGCAGGACGGCGGGCCACAGCGAGCTCGCGCCGAGCAGGAAGGGCAGGACGGGCAGCAGGGCGCCCAGGGCGAACGAACCGAACGACGACACGGCCGCGACCAGCGGCGACGGCAGGTCGCCGGGGTCGATGCCCAGCTCCTCCCGGGCGTGTATCTCCAGGGCCTGTTCGGGATCGCGGGACAGCTGCCGGGCGACCTCGCGGGCGAGCTCCGGCTCGACGCCCCGCGCCTCGTAGAGCGCGGCCAGCTCGGCCTCCTCGTCCTGCGGGTGCTTCCTCAGCTCCCGGCGCTCCACGTCCAGCTCGGCCTCGACGAGTTCGCGCTGCGAGGCGACGGAGGTGTACTCGCCGGCGGCCATGGAGAAGGCGCCGGCGGCGAGGCCGGCGAGGCCGCTGAGCACGACGGTCTGCTGACCGGCCGCACCGCCGGCGACGCCGGTCATCAGGGCGAGATTGGAGACCAGACCGTCCATGGCGCCGAAGACGGCGGGGCGCAGCCAGCCGCCGTTGACGTCCCGGTGGGTGTGGTTGTCGCGGTGCGCCTCGTGCAGCGACGCCTCGGTCTCGATGATGGCCACGGGTCCCCCAGAAGGTCTTTTTGGACGAGTTCTATTTTTCGACAACACCGAATGTACGCCGGTCATTTCCGTCCCGCCAGCAAGGAAAGGCTGGGCTTACCTGCGCTTTTACCCTTCCTCGCTCATCCGTGATCTTGAGTGCACATATGTCGACCGGGTGACGCTGGGACGTGTGAGGCTGCATGGCGAGCCGCACCGGGGACAGTTCCGCAAAGGGCTGTGCGCCTCTTCGGGCGCCCGCCTGAGAGGAGAGGCCGCATGGCATCCACCGCCTGCATTCCCTCGGTCCCCGCCCCGGGGGACGCCGCCGGGCTCCGCGAACGGGCGCGCGGCGCGCTGCTCGGTCTGGCCGTCGGGGACGCCCTCGGGGCGCCGGCCGAGAACATGAAGCCCTCCGAGATCCGCGCCCGCTGGGGCCGCATCACGGGCTACGTGGCGGAGCGGCCGTCCGGCACGGACGACACGGAGTACGCCATCTTCTCGGGGCTGCTGCTGGCCCGGCACGGCTGTGCCCTCACCCCGGCCCATGTGGAGGCGGCCTGGCACGAGTGGATCGCGGACCGGGAGGAGGGTCCCTTCCGGGGCGCGGGCTTCAGCGAGCGCGGCACCCTGGAGAACCTGCGCCGCGGCCTGGCCGCGCCCATCTCCGCCCAGCACCGCCACGCCTGGAGCGACGGGCTGGCCATGCGGGCCGCGCCCCACGGCGTGTTCGCGGCCGGCCGCCCCGCCGAGGCGGCCCGGCTGGTGGCGATCGACGGCTCGGTAAGCCACGACGGCGAGGGCATCTACGGCGGCCAGGCGGTGGCCGCGGGCGTCGCGGCGGCGATGACGGGGGCCCCGGCCGTCGCGGTCGTCGCCTCGGCCCTGGCCGTCGTCCCGGAGGACTCCTGGACGGCCCGCTGTCTGCGCCGCGCGGTGACGGCGGCCCACCTCGGCGAACGCGCGGTCCGCTCCGCGGTGGTCATCGGCGGCTACCCCTGGACCGACCTCGCCCCCGAGGCGGTCGCCCTCGCCTTCGGCGCGTACGCGGCGGCCGACGGGGACTTCACCGACGCCGTGCTGACGGCCGTGAACATGGGCCGCGACGCCGACACCACGGCGGCGGTGGCCGGCGCCCTGGCCGGGGCGGGCCGGGGGGTCTCCGCCATCCCGGCCGAGTGGGCCTCGGCCATCGGTCCGGCCCGCGGCACCTGCCTGCCGGCGATGGCCGGACACCATGTGCTGGACGTGGCCGACCTGCTGGTGCCGGGCGGCCGGGCCGCGGGAGGTGTCGTCACCGGGCCGGGCCGCGCGGGCCACGGCACCCGGGGCCCCGGACCCGCCGCACCCGTGCCGGACGCCTCGGCGGCGGGGGTGCGGCCATGACCCGCTCCCGCCCCGCCGCCGAGGAACCCGCCGCCACGGCGTACGTCGCCGCCCCCGACGACGTGGCCCGGCCCACCGCCGGAGCCCCCCACCGCCCCGAACCCCAGCCCGGCACCAGCGCCCCGGCCCCCGACGCCGCCGACGGCGCCCCCCGTACCAGCAGCGCCCCTTCTCCGCCGGCCCCTGAGAACGACGACACCGGTACCCACGGCGCCCCTTCGGCACCGACCACCACCGAAGACGCCCGACCCGGCACCAGCACCCCGGCCCCCGACGCCGCCGACGGCGCCCCCCGTACCAGCAGCGCCCCTTCTCCGCCGGCCCCTGAGAACGACGACACCGGTGCCGACGGCGCCCCTTCGGCACCGACCACCACCGAAGACTCCCGGCCCGGCACCGGCTCCTCGGCGCCGGCCACCACCGACGGCACCGGCTCCTCGGCGCCCGCCCCGGCTCACGGCACCCGCCCCTCCCCCGAGGCGCCGCGCACCGGACCCCGGCGGGTCGAGGGACTTCTGCTCGGGCTCGCCGCCGGGGACGCGGCCGGGTGGCCCGCCGCCCGGCACCGGGCGGCGCGAATGCCCGAGTGGACCCGTCGGCTCACCCGCGGGCTGGACACCTTCGCCGAGCAGAACGCGATCACCACCCTCCCCGTCCCCGTCGCCCTGAACCAGCCGCCGGAGCCCCTGCGCCTCGGCCCGTCGGACGACGCCGAGTGGGCCGCGTTCACGGCGGAGGCCCTGCTGCGCGCCGGGGACGACAGCGCGCTCGGCGACCTGAGCCGGGAGCGCCGGACGCGTGCCGCGATCGACCTCACCTGGAGCGCCGTCGCCGGCGAGGTGGCCGCCGCGGCGGACCGCGCCCCCGAGGTCGAGTCGGCGGTACTGCCGCTGCGGGCCCGCATCTCGGTACGGGCCGGGCTCGGCAACCTCGCCACCGGCCTGCGCCCGCCCGCCACCGGCCACGACAACCCGCACTACTTCGACGACGCCGCCTGCGTGAGGGCCTGCGTCCTGGCCGTCGCCCACCCCGGCGCCCCGCGGTCCGCCGCCGACCTCGCCGAGTTCGACGCCCGCTACACCCAGGACGGCGACGGCGTGCACGGCGCCCGCGCCATGGCGGCGGCACTGGCGTGCGCCCTCGGCGGCGGCGACGTGGACGCCTGTGTGACGGCCGCGCTCGCCGAGCTCCCCGTGGAGACCGAGATCGGCCGCAACACCCGGCAGGCACTCGCCCTCGCGGCCGGGGCGGAGAGCGCCTTCGCCCTGGTCCCGCTGCTGGAGCACCAGATCGTCGACCACGTCTACAGCTACGGCGTCGCCGCCGCCGAGACCGTACCGGTCGCCCTCGCCCTGGCCCGCGCCGCCCGGGGCCGGATCGCCGAGGCCGTACCGGCGGCGGCCTGCCTCTCCCGCGTCGCGGACTCCGCCCCGGCGCTGGCGGGCGCCCTCACCGGCGCGCTGGGCGGCGGCGCGTCGGTCCCCGCGCCCTGGCGCGACGCCTGCCGCACGCTCCCCGGCTGCGTCCTGCCCCGGCTCACCGGTACGGACCTGGTGGAACTCGCCGGACTCCTGCACGCCGCGCACCCGCCCCGCCCCGAAGGAGGACGCACACCATGACAGCCCGTACGTCGGAGAACGGCACGGCGAGCCTGGAGGAGCGCGTCACCGGCGCCCTCGTCGGGGCGGCCGTCGGCGACGCGCTCGGCGGCCCGGTCGAGGGCTACTCCCCCGAGCAGATCCTTGAGCGCCACGGCGGCCGGATCCACGGCGTCGTCGGCCCCTGGAACGGCGACGCCTGGCGCACCGCCCGCCCCGTCGCCCCGTACCACAAGGGCGACGGCCACGTCACCGACGACACCCTGATGACCCACGCGCTGGTCCGGGTCTACGACACGGTCCGCGACCATCTCGACGCCTACGCGGTCGCCGAGCACCTGGTCCCGGACCTGATGACGACGCCCCGCTGGATCCCGGAACTGGAGGCGGAAGCCCTCCCGCTCCAGCGGATCTTCCTCGCCGAGAAGTGGCTGGTGGCGAGGATCCACTACGGCCACGTCGACCCGCGCGAGGCCGGCACCGGCAACATCGTCAACTGCGGCGCGGCGATGTACATGGCCCCGGTCGGCCTGGTCAACGCGGGCAACCCGGCGGGCGCGTACGCCGAGGCGCTGGACGTCGCGGGCGCGCACCAGTCGTCGTACGGCCGGGAGGCGGCCGGCGTCTTCGCGGCGGGGGTCGCGGCGGCCTGCGCCCCCGGTGCGACACCGGAGACGGTGCTGTCGGCCTGTCTGTCCCTGGCGAAGGACGGCACCCGGGCGGCGATCGAGGCGGTCGGCGACGTGGCCTCGCGCCACTCGGAGTTCGAGTCGGCGCTCGCGCCGCTGCGGGAGGCCGTCGCGCCGTACGACACGGTCGGCCCCGACTACCGCACCCCCTCCCTGGGCGCCCGTCGCCCGTCCCGGCTGCACGCGATCGAGGAACTCCCCGTCGCCCTGGGCATGCTGCTGGTGTCCGGCGGCGACTACCGCCACGCGGTCCTCGGCGCGGTCAACTACGGCCGCGACTGCGACTCCATCGCCACGATGGCGGGCGCGCTGGCCGGGGCGCTGGGCTCCCCCGTCCCCGAGGACTGGGCGAAGACGGTCGCGGAGGCGAGCCGCCTGGACCTGTGGCAGCCTGCGGCGACGCTCACCGAGGTGGCCCGGGAGGTCTTCGAGCGGGACGTCCTGCGGCGCCGCGCCCACGAGCGGGCGTTCGCCGCGATCGGAGGCGCGAGATGCTCCGACTGACCTGGGTCCAGCCCGAGGACCTGATCGGCCACGAGCTGCGCCAGGCCGCGCTGGACGGCCGGGACGCGTCGGCGGTCGCCTCCCGCTGGCGCGCGGCGGGCGGCTGCGACGCCCCCGCCCGTGCGGGCGCCTCCCCTCAGCCGGCCTCCCCGTACCTGCGCCTGCTGGCGGAGGAGCTGCTGGACGAACTGGCCGCCCTGCCGAGCCCGTCCGCGGCGGAGGAACCCACGGATCTGGACGAGATCAGGGCCAGGTGCTCGGACTGGCCCGCACCGCGCCCCGCCGCGCCGCCGGCCGTGTCCCCCGACCGCCTGGAGGCCGCCTGGCTGGGACGGGCCGTCGGCTGCCTCCTCGGCAAGCCCGTCGAGAAGCTCCCCCTGACCGGCATCCGCCGCCTCGCCCGAGCCGCCGGAAACTGGCCGCTGACCAGGTACTTCACGGCCCGGGGCGTCCCCGGGGAGCTCACCGCCGCGTACCCCTGGAACCGTCGCTCCGCGGCCACCTCCCTCGCCGAGAACATCGACGGCATGCCGGAGGACGACGACCTCGACCACCCCCTCCTCGGCCTCCTGCTCCTCCAGCGCCACGGCCGGGCCTTCACCACCGCCGACGTCGCCCGCGTCTGGCTCGACGAACTCCCCGCCGGGCGCGTCTTCACCGCCGAACGCGTCGCCTACCGCAACCTCCTCGCCGGTCTCGAACCCCCGCACACGGCACGCCACCGCAACCCCTTCCGGGAGTGGATCGGCGCTCTGATCCGCGCCGACGTGCACGGCTGGACCAACCCCGGCGACCCGGCCGCGGCCGCCGGGCAGGCACACCGTGACGCGACCCTCACCCACACGGGCAGCGGTGTCCACGCGGCGATGTTCGCGGCGGCGGTCATCGCCGACGCCGCCACCGGCGCCCACGACGTCCACGCCTGCCTGCGCACCGGCCTCACGGTCGTCCCGCCCGGTTCACGCCTGGCCGGGGCCGTCCGCCACGCCGTTCGGCTCGCCGAGACGCACGACGACTTCGACACGGTCGTCGACGCGCTCCACGCCGCCCACTCCCCCACCCATCACTGGGTCCACGCCGTCCCCAACACCGCCCTGATCGCCGCCGCCCTCACCCATGCGGACGGCGACTTCAGCGGCTCGGTCTGCCGGGCCGTGTCGGGGGGCTGGGACACCGACTCCAACGGCGCCACCGCCGGCAGCGTCGCCGGCCTGCTCGCCGGCTCCCCGGCCGCCCTGCCCGAGCACTGGACGGCCCCGCTGAAGAACCGCCTGGCCACCTCGGTCGGCGGCTTCGACGGCATCGGCTTCGACACCCTCGCCCACCTCACCCACACGGAGGCCACCCGCTCATGCCCCGGCCCGTCGTGACTCCCCCCGCGCCCCTGCCCGTCCCGGCCGCCCTGGCCGGCCTGCGCGTCCTCGACCTCGCCACCCTCTTCGCGGGCCCGCTCGCCGCGACCCTGCTCGGCGACTTCGGTGCCGAGGTCGTCAAGGTCGAGCACCCCACCCGCCCCGACCCCTCCCGGGGCCACGGGCCGTCGAAGGACGGCATCGGCCTGTGGTGGAAGCTGCTGGGCCGCAACAAGCGCACGATCACCCTCGACCTGTCGAAGCCCGCCGGCCGCACCACCCTGCTGCGCCTCGCCGCGACCGCGGACGTCGTCATCGAGAACTTCCGCCCGGGCACCCTGGAGAAGTGGGACCTGGGCTGGGACGAGCTGTCCTCGGTCAACCCGCGCCTGGTCCTCACCCGGGTCACCGGCTTCGGCCAGTTCGGCCCGTACGCGCGCCGCCCCGGCTTCGGTACGCTCGCCGAGGCGATGAGCGGCTTCGCCGCGATGACCGGCGAGCCGGACGCGCCCCCGACGCTGCCGCCGTTCGGGCTGGCCGACTCGATCGCCGCGCTGGCGACGGCGTACGCCGTGCTGACGGCCCTGTCCGCCCGCGACCTCACCGGCGAGGGCCAGGTCGTGGACATGGCGATCATCGAGCCCATCCTGACCGTGCTGGGCCCGCAGCCGATCTGGTACGACCAGCTCGGCCACGTCCAGCCGCGCACCGGCAACCGCTCCCAGAACAACGCCCCGCGCAACACCTACCGCACCGCCGACGGCACCTGGGTCGCCGTCTCCACCTCCGCCCAGTCGGTCGCCGAGCGCGTGATGCGCCTGGTGGGCCGCCCGGAACTGATCGACGAGCCGTGGTTCGCGACGGGCGCCGACCGGGCCCGGCACGCGGACGTGCTGGACGCGGCGGTCGGCGACTGGATCGCCCGGCACACCCGCGCCGACGTGCTCGCCGCCTTCGAGAAGGCGGAGGCCGCGGTCGCCCCGGTCCAGGACGTGCGGGACGTGATGACCGACCCGCAGTACCAGGCCCTCGACACGGTCACCACGGTCGACGACCCCGAGCTGGGGTCGCTGCGCATGCAGAACGTCCTGTTCCGGCTCTCCGCCACCCCCGGCGCGATCCGCTGGGCCGGCCGGCCGCACGGTGCGGACACCGAGGAGGTGCTGACCGAGCTGGGGCTGTCCCCGGCGGACGTGAAGGAGCTGCGCGAGGCGGGTGTCGTATGACGCCCCCCGCGCTGACCTGGCTGTACGCCCCCGGGGACCGGCCCCGGGTGGTGGCCAGGGCGCTGGCGGCCGGGGCCGACGTGGTCGTGATCGACCTGGAGGACGCGGTCGCCCCGGACCGCAAGGAGTACGCCCGCGCCTGCACCGCCGAGCTGCTCACCGACCCGCAGCCGGTGCCGGTGCACGTGCGGGTGAACGCCCTGGACGGGCCGCTGGCCGCGGCGGACCTGGCTGCGGTGGCCGCGCTGCCGGGGCTGTCCGGGCTGCGCCTGCCCAAGGTGTCGTCCCCCGGGCAGATCGCCGCCGTCGCCGGGGCCACCGGCGGGCCGCCCCTGTACGCGCTGCTGGAGACGGCCCTGGGCGTGGAGCGGGCGTACGCGATCGCCGCCGCCCACCCGTCGCTGCGCGGCATCGCCCTCGGCGAGACGGACCTCCGCGCCGACCTGGGCGTACGGGGTGACGCGGGGCTGGACTGGTCGCGGGCGCGGGTGGTGGTCGCCGCGCGGGCGGCGGGGCTGGCGCCGCCGTCGCAGACGGTGCATCCGGACACCCGGGACCTGGAGGGCCTGGCGGCGTCCTGCGCCCACGGCCGCGCCCTGGGCTTCCTGGGCCGCGCCGCCATCCATCCCCGCCAGCTGCCGATCATCGAGCGGGCGTACCTGCCCACCGAGCGGGAGCTGGAGGAGGCGGAGACGATCGTCAAGGCGGCCACCGCGCAGCCGGGCGCCCAGGCGCTGCCGGACGGGCGGTTCATCGACGCGGCGGTGGTGGCGACGGCCCGGCGCACCCTGTCCCTGGCCCGGCGGCCCGCCCTGGCCTGACACGCGCCGAGGGCGCCCGGAGAAGATCCGGGCGCCCTCGGCTGCGTACGGCGGGCCGTCAGCCCTTCTTGGCCGGGTCGGCCCCGTCCTTCACGGCGCGGTCCCCGGCGTCCTCGGCGCTCGCGGACTCCGTGGGGGTCTTGGCGTCCTCGGGCGCCTCGGCGTCCGTGCCGGCGTCCGCCTTCGCGTCGTCGCCGGTCTCCGCGTCGATGCCCTCCGCGCCCTCCGCGTCCGGCTCCACCACGGCCTCCCGGCCCGGCCGCAGCCGCGCCGACAGCACCATGTAGACGACGGCGAGCAGGAACACGAACAGCGCGGTCCAGTTGTTCAGCCTGAGGCCCAGGATGTGGTGGGCGTCGTCGACGCGCATGTACTCGATCCAGAAGCGGCCCGCGCAGTACGCGGCGACGTACAGCGCGAAGGCCCGCCCGTGGCCGAGCCTGAAGCGGCGGTCGGCCCAGATGACGAGCAGGGCGACGCCGACGCACCACAGCGATTCGTACAGGAACGTCGGGTGGTACGTGCCCGGCACCCGCCCGTCGGCCGACGACGTGATCTTCAGCGCCCAGGGCAGGTCGGTGGGCCTGCCGTACAGCTCCTGGTTGAACCAGTTGCCCCAGCGGCCGAGGGCCTGGGCGAGGGCGATGCCGGGGGCGACGGCGTCGGCGTACGCGGGCATCGGGATGCCCCGGCGCCGGGCGCCGATCCAGGCGCCGAGCGCGCCGAGCGCGATCGCGCCCCAGATGCCGAGGCCGCCCTCCCAGATCTTGAAGGCGTCCACCCAGTCGCGGCCCTCGCTGAAGTACAGCTCGTAGTCCGTGATCACGTGGTAGAGCCGGCCGCCGACCAGGCCGAACGGAACGGCCCAGACCGCGATGTCGGCCACCGTGCCGGCCCGCCCGCCCCGGGCGATCCAGCGCTTGTTGCCGAGCCAGACGGCAACGAAGACGCCGATGATGATGCAGAACGCGTAGCCGCGCAGCGGGATGGGACCGAGGTGCAGCACCCCGCGCGACGGGCTGGGAATGAAGGCAAGTTCCATGGCAGGGTCGACGCTACCGTGTGGGACGGGGGGCGCGGCGGGCAGCCCGGCTACGGGTCCGTAACGGGAGGGCCCGGGTGACCTACTCGTTGGCGTCCTGCACGAGCTTCTTCAGCTTGGCCGGTGTCATGGATTCCTCCTTGTAGATGTCCTTGCCGTCCAGCAGCACGGTCGGCGTGCCGCTGAGGCCGGCGCTCAGGAAGGCCTTGTTGGACTTCTCGACCCAGCTGTCGTGCGTGCCGTCCTTCACGCACTTCCGGAAGGCGGGGGTGTCCAGGCCGTCCACCTTGCCGGCCAGCTCGATCAGCTTGCCGTCGGCGGCGAAGGCGTCGTCGGTCTCCTCGGGCTGGTTGCTGTACAGCACGTCGTGGTACGCCGGGAACTTGCCGGCGTCCTGGGCGCAGGCGGCGGCGTTGGCCGCCCTGCGGGAACCGCTGCCGCCCATGTTGCCGTCGATGATCGTCGCCAGGTGGTACTCGACCTTGAGCTTCCCCGCGTCGGTGAGCTCGTGGATCGTGTCGCGGTACGTCAGCTCGAAGCCCTTGCAGGCCGGGCAGCGGAAGTCCTCCCAGACGGTGAGCGTCGACTTGGCGCTCTCCTTGCCGACGGGGATGGCCAGGCTGTCCTTGCCCTGGGCGCCCGAGGGCGCCACGACCGGGCCGGCCGTCTCGCTGTCGTCCTTGCCGGCGTTCGCGGCGACCACGCCGACCACCGCGGCCAGTCCCAGGACGCCGACCACGGACACGCCCACGATCAGCGCGCGCCGGCGCTTGTCCCTGGACTTCTGCTTCTCGCGCTGGGCCGCCAGCTTCTGGCGGGCGGTGCGCTGTCCCTCTCGGTTCTTGTCGCTCACACCCCGCAGAACGAACCGGGGAGGCGCACAGCGCCTCCCCGGTCCCAGGTCCACCCGTACGGGGGATCCCTGTCACGTGCCTTGCCGTCACGCCCGACGGCGCACTCCCTCGGCCAGGTCGGCGGCGAGCGCGCGGACGCCCTCCAGGCCGGCCCTCTCGTCGGGGGCGTCCAGCATCCGCTTGACGAAGGCGGAGCCGACGATCACGCCGTCGGCGAAGCCGGCGACCTCGGCGGCCTGCGCGGCGTCGGAGACGCCGAGCCCGACGCAGACCGGGATGTCGGTGGTGGCGCGGGTGCGCCGCACCAGGTCCTCGGCCTGCGCGCCGACCGACTCGCGGGTGCCGGTGACGCCCATGAGGGAGGCGGCGTAGACGAAGCCGCTGCCGGCCGCGGTGATCTCGGCGAGCCGCGCGTCCTTGCTGCTGGGCGCGACCACGAAGACCGTGGCGAGCCCGTGCTTGTCGGCGTGCTCCCGCCACAGCGCCGACTCCTGGACGGGCAGGTCGGGCAGGATGCACCCGGCGCCGCCCGCCTCGGCGAGCTCGGCGGTGAAACGCTCGACGCCGTAGCGGTCGATGGGGTTCCAGTACGTCATGACGAGGATCGGCTTGCCGGTGGCCTCGTGGGCCTCTCGGACCGTGCGCATCACGTCGGCGATCCGGACGCCGCCGCGCAGGGCGATGTCGTCGGCGGTCTGGATGACCGGGCCGTCGAGGACGGGGTCGCTGTGCGGCAGCCCCACCTCGACGACGTCGGCGCCGCCGTCGAGCGCGGCCTTGACCGCCTCGATGCCGCCGTCGACGGTCGGGAACCCGGCCGGGAGGTAGGCGATGAGGGCGGCGCGGCCCTCGGCCTTCGCCGCGGCGAGGGTGTCGTTCAGCAGCCGCACGTTCCCGCTCACTTGGCGTCCCCCTCGATCTCGGCGGTGGTGCCGGCCTCGTCGGCGGCGACCTCGGCGTCGGTGTCGTACAGCCCGAAGTAGCGGGCGGCGGTGTCCATGTCCTTGTCGCCGCGGCCGGACAGGTTGACCACGATCAGCCCGTCCGGGCCCAGCTCCCTGCCGACCTCCAGCGCGCCGGCGAGGGCGTGGGCGGACTCGATGGCCGGGATGATGCCCTCGGTGCGGGACAGCAGGCGCAGCGCCTGCATGGCGGCGTCGTCGGTGACCGCGCGGTACTCGCCGCGGCCGGAGTCCTTGAGGTGGGCGTGCTCGGGTCCGATGCCCGGGTAGTCCAGGCCGGCCGAGATGGAGTACGGCTCGGTGATCTGGCCCTCGTCGTCCTGGAGGACGTAGGACCGGGAGCCGTGCAGGATGCCGGGCTCGCCCGCGGTCAGGGTGGCCGCGTGCTCGCCGGTCTCGATGCCGTGCCCGGCGGGCTCGCAGCCGATGAGGCGGACGCCTTCGTCGGGGATGAAGGCGTGGAAGAGGCCGATGGCGTTGGAGCCGCCGCCGACGCAGGCGACGGCGGCGTCGGGGAGGCGTCCGGCCTGCTCCAGGAGCTGGCGGCGGGCCTCGACGCCGATGACGCGGTGGAAGTCGCGGACCATCGCCGGGAAGGGGTGGGGGCCGGCGACCGTGCCGAACAGGTAGTGGGTGCGGTCGACGTTGGCGACCCAGTCGCGGAACGCCTCGTTGATGGCGTCCTTCAGGGTGCGGCTGCCGGACTTCACGGCGATGACCTCGGCGCCGAGCATGCGCATGCGGGCCACGTTGAGGGCCTGGCGCTGGGTGTCGATCTCGCCCATGTAGATGGTGCAGTCGAGGCCGAACAGCGCGCAGGCGGTCGCCGTCGCCACGCCGTGCTGGCCGGCGCCGGTCTCGGCGATCACGCGGGTCTTGCCCATGCGCTTGGTGAGCAGGGCCTGGCCGAGCACGTTGTTGATCTTGTGCGAGCCGGTGTGGTTCAGGTCCTCGCGCTTGAGGAAGATCCGGGCGCCGCCCGCTTCCGCGGCGAAGCGGGGGACCTCGGTGAGCGCCGAGGGGCGGCCGGTGTAGTGGGCCAGGAGGTCGTCCAGCTCGCGGGCGAACTCCGGGTCGGACTTGGCCTTGTCGTACTCGACGGCCACCTCGTCGACCGCCGCGACGAGGGCCTCCGGGATGAACTTGCCGCCGAAGGCGCCGAAGTAGCCCTCGGGGCTGGGGGTCCGCCCCTCCGGGTCGGGGATGAAGAAGGTGCTGGGCATGCGTGTACCTCACGGTGAGTGTCTGTGGGACTGATCGCCGTGGGGGCGGGTGTCGTGTTGTCGGCTACGAGCCGGTCGTGGCCGGTCGCGCCCGCGCGACGGAGTCGCACATTCCGTACAGCCCCGCGCCCCTTGCGGGGCGCTGCCATCGCATGCCGTTGACCTGCCCGGGTTCGTCACCGATGACGTACCGCACCCGGCGCCCGTGCACCCGGCGGGCGGGCGCGCGGCAGCCTCGGGGCCGGCAGCCGCGCGCGAGGCGGGCGTACGGGTCCCGGGCGGCCGGGGTGAGCGGGAGGGTCATCGTCGGCAAGCCTACCGGGGTCAGCCGCGCCCGTGCCGGAGCGCCGGGTGTTCGCCCGCGGCCACCAGGTCGGAGACGGCCGTCTTCGGATCCCGGCCGGTGACCAGGGACTCGCCGACCAGGACCGCGTCCGCGCCCTCGTTGGCGTAGGCGATGAGGTCGTGCGGGCCGCGGACGCCGGACTCGGCGACCTTGACGATGTGCGCGGGGATCTCGGGGGCGACCCGTTCGAACGTGCCGCGGTCGACCTCGAGGGTCTTCAGGTTGCGCGCGTTGACGCCGATGATCCTGGCGCCGGCGTCCACCGCGCGCTCGACCTCGTCCTCGTCGTGCACCTCGACGAGCGGGGTGAGTCCGATGGACTCGGCGCGCTCGATCAGCGACTCCAGGGCCGGCTGGTCGAGGGCCGCGACGATCAGCAGCACGAGGTCGGCGCCGTGCGCCCGGGCCTCCCACAGCTGGTACGACGTGACGATGAAGTCCTTGCGCAGCACGGGAATGTCCACGCGCGCGCGGACGGAGTCCAGGTCGGCCAGCGAGCCGCCGAAGCGGCGCTGTTCGGTGAGGACGGAGATGACGGCCGCGCCGCCCGCCTCGTAGTCCGCGGCGAGTCCGGCCGGGTCGGCGATGGCGGCCAGTGCGCCCTTGGACGGGCTGGACCGCTTGACCTCGCAGATGACCTTGACGCCGTCGCCCCGCAGGGCGCTGACGCCGTCCTGGGCGGGGCGGGCCTTGGCCGCGCGCTCCTTGAGCTCGTCGAGGCTGACGCGCGCCTGCCGTTCCGCGAGGTCGGCACGGACTCCGTCGATGATCTCGTCGAGCACACTCACGCGAGCGGCCCCCTTTCAGACGGCGAAACCTGTGGTCACTCCGATGGTATCCGCAGGAGCGAGCAGGCCTCGCATCCGGTGCGCGGCGGTCCCACTACCTGGACGCCCGCCGGGTGATCAAGGATGGAGCCAGCCACCGAACGGCAGGTTCCGGACAACGGTGAAGACCAGCAGCAGCGTGCCCAGCGTCCACAGGTGCACCGGGCCCAGGTCGATCCTGACGGGCCGGCCCCGCACGGCGCGGATCGTCCAGACGGACCACAGCACGGCGAAGCCCAGGTAACCGAGGACGGCCGGGGCGTTGGCGTGCAGCGCGGCCAGGACGTCCCCGTGGACGAACGCGTGGGCGCTGCGCAGACCGCCGCAGCCGGGACAGTAGAGGCCGGTGAAGCGCAGCAGCGGGCAGACGGGGTAGTGGCCGGACTCGTTGGGGTCCACGCTCCCCACGTAGGCGAAGGCGCCGACGACGGCCGCCAGCACCCCGGCCGGGACGGCGACGCGGGCCGCGGCGGCCGGTGCGCCCGGGCGGGGAAGGGCCCTGGTCGGGGTCGGTTTCCGGCTCTCGGCGTCCACGTCCCGCATTCTGCCCGGCACGGGCCGTGCACGCATGTGAGGGGCGGCCCCGGCACCCCTGGTGCCGGTCCACCCCTCAGGGAGTACTGCGCGATTACGGCCGGGTCAGCCCTTGGCGCCGGCCGGCTCGCGCTCACCGGCGACCCGGTGCACCGGGTGGTCCTCCTTCGGCTGGCCGAGACCCATCATGCGCATGATGAGACCCACGAGGCCACCGAGGAGCACGACCGCCATGCCGGCCCAGAAGCCCGCCGGCTGGGCCGCCACCATGAACACGCCCGCGATGCAGAAACCGATGAAGGCGATGATGACACCCGTCCAGGCGGCCGGGGTGTGACCGTGGCTGCTGCCCGCCATTGCTTGCTCCTCGTTGCTGTGTACGTGTCTGAGCAGGTCGCTCGTGCCCATTGTCCCGTACGGGCGCGCGCGTCGTGACCGGGGGTGCTCCTCCACGCACGCGTGGCGGCCACCGGACGCCCCGGGCGTGCGTGGCGCGTGTACGGGTGCCCCGGCGTGCGCGGTCGAACCGTGTGTTCCTGCCGGGGCCGCCGCGGGTCAGGCGCCGGTCGGGTCCTCGCCGCGGTCCAGGGCCTTCCACAGGTCCTCGGGGCGGTCGGGGTCCACGGTCTGCGGCCTGCGGCGCGGGCGCGGGGTGCCGTCGCGCTCGTAGCGGCCGGACATGGCGGGCCACAGCCGGCCGTAGCGCAGGGCGAGCAGCCCGGCCAGCAGGAGCAGGACGCCGCCGGCGGCCGCGACGTACGGCCAGGCGGTGTGGGAGAGGGCGTCCACGGTGGCCGAGGTGTCGCCGGCCGCCTCGGCGGCCTTGTCGTCCAGCGCGGAGCTGTCGGAGGCGCCGGCCAGGGCCGCGGCGACGGTGCCCGCGCCGCTCAGCGCGAGCAGGGCGGCGACGGCGAACCGGCCGGCGCGGCGGACGGCGAAGACGGCGACGAGCGCGGCGAGGCCCACGACCGCGAGCGCCGCGGGGACGCCCGTGACGTCGCTGCCCTTGGCGGTCAGGGGGAACGCGCCGCCGGCCACCGTCGCGGTGCCCTGGGACCACTCCTGCCGGGTGGCGAGCAGAGCGACGGCCGCGCCGAGCGCACCGCACAGCAGGGCGGCGGCGAGGCTCCGGCGGCCGGCCCGGGCGGGTCCTGCGGCGGGAGTACGGGGGTGAGGAACAGCTGTCACGTACTCCACTATCGCCCGAACCCCGGGCGATACGTCACCCGGGGTACGGAATCCGCAGCGTGAGAAGGGCCCTATCGCCCCAGCCGGTTGGCGGTGTGCACCGCCCGCAGCACCGCCGCCGCCTTGTTGCGGCATTCGGTGTCCTCGGCGACCGGGTCGGAGTCGGCGACGATCCCGGCGCCCGCCTGCACGTAGGCCGTGCCGTCGCGCAGCAGTGCCGTGCGGATGGCGATGGCGGTGTCGGAGTCGCCGGCGAAGTCGAGGTAGCCGACGCAGCCGCCGTACAGGCCGCGGCGGGAGGGTTCGAGTTCGTCGATGATCTGCAGGGCGCGCGGCTTGGGGGCGCCGGAGAGGGTGCCGGCCGGGAAGCAGGCGGTGAGGACGTCGAAGGCGGTGCGGCCCGGGGCGACCCGTCCGGTGACCGTCGAGACGATGTGCATGACGTGCGAGTAGCGCTCGACGGACATGAAGTCGACGACCTCGACCGAGCCGGGTTCGCAGACGCGCCCGAGGTCGTTGCGCCCGAGGTCGACGAGCATCAGGTGCTCGGCGCGCTCCTTGGGGTCGGCGAGGAGTTCGTCGGCGAGGGCCTGGTCCTCCTGCGGGGTGGCGCCGCGGTGCCGGGTGCCGGCGATGGGGTGGACCATGGCCCGCCCGTCCTCGACCTTGACCAGCGCCTCGGGGGACGAGCCGACGACGTCGAAGCCGTCGAGGCGCAGCAGGTACATGTACGGGGAGGGGTTGGTGGCCCGCAGCACCCGGTACACGTCCAGGGCGCTCGCCGTGCACGGCGTCTCGAAGCGCTGGGAGGGGACGACCTGGAAGGCCTCGCCCGCGCGGATGCGCTCCTTGATGTCCTCGACGGCGTCCTGGAAGTCGGGGCCGCCCCACAGCGCGGTGTACTCGGGCAGCTCGGAGGGCGGCAGGGCGGCCGGGGGCTGGGCCACGGCGCGCGTGAGGTCGGCCTCCATGGCGTCCAGGCGGGCGACCGCATCGGCGTAGGCCTCGTCGACGCCCGTCTCGAGGTCGTTGTGGTTGATCGCGTTGGCGATCAGCAGGACCGTGCCCTCCCAGTGGTCCATGACGGCGAGGTCGCTGGTGAGCAGCATGGTCAGCTCGGGGAGCCTCAGGTCGTCGCGCTCCCCCGGGCCGACCTTCTCCAGGCGGCGCACGATGTCGTAGCCGAGGTAGCCGACCATGCCGCCGGTGAAGGGCGGCAGGGCCAGGTCGTGGGCGAGGTCGCGGGGGGTGTGCAGGGCCTCGACGGTGGCGCGCAGGACGGCGAGCGGGTCGCCGCCGGTGGGGACGCCGACGGGCGGGGTGCCCTGCCAGTGGGCCTCGCCGTCCCGCTCGGTGAGGGTGGCGGCGCTGCGGACGCCGACGAAGGAGTACCGAGACCATTGGAACGCCGTGCGGCCGTTCTCGGCGGACTCCAGCAGGAACGTGCCGGGGCGCTCGGCGGCGAGCTTGCGGTACAGGGCGACCGGGGTGTCGCCGTCGGCGAGGAGTTTGCGGGTGACCGGGACGACCCGGCGGTCGGCGGCCAGCTTGCGGAACGTCTCGAGGTCCATGGCGGCCGACCCTACTGATCCGAGCCCGGTACGCCGGAACCGGCGTCCTCGAGCAGCACGTCGGCGTCGAAGCAGGTGCGGTCGCCGGTGTGGCAGGCGGCGCCGGTCTGGTCGACCTTGACGAGGACGGTGTCGGCGTCGCAGTCCAGGGCGACGGACTTCACCCGCTGGACGTGCCCCGAGGTGTCGCCCTTGACCCAGTACTCCCGGCGGCTGCGCGACCAGTAGGTGCAGCGGCCCGTGGTCAGCGTGCGGTGCAGTGCCTCGTCGTCCATCCAGCCGAGCATCAGCACCTCCCCGGTGTCGTACTGCTGGGCGATGGCGGGTACGAGGCCGTCGGCGTTGCGCTTGAGGCGCGCGGCGATCTCCGGGTCGAGCGGACTGGGGCGCCGGGAGGAGCTGCTGGTCATGACGCCCATTGTGCCGCGCGCGGGGGACGCGCCCCGGCGCCGTCCACTGGGCGGACCCGGTGGACGGTCGTAGGCTGGCTGGCATGTCGACATTCGCGAAGCGTGAACGACTTCTGCTGGCCGACCTGTTGGAGACGGCGGGCCCGGAGGCCCCCACCCTCTGCGAGGGCTGGCGGGCCCGGGACCTCGCCGCGCACGTGGTGGTCCGCGAACGCCGGCCGGACGCCGCCGGCGGCACCCTGATCAAGCAGCTGGCGTCCCGCCTGGACCGGGTGATGGAGGAGTACGCGGCGAAGCCGTACGAGGAGCTGATCCAGCTGATCCGCACCGGCCCGCCCCGGTTCTCGCCGTTCCAGCTCAAGCAGGTCGACGAGGCGGCGAACACGGTGGAGTTCTACATCCACGCCGAGGACGTCCGCCGCGCCCAGCCGGACTGGTCGCCGCGCGAGCTGGACCCGGTCTTCCAGGACACCCTGTGGTCCCGGCTGGAGCGCACCGCCCGCCTGATGGGCCGGGGCATCCCGACGGGCCTGGTGCTGCGCCGCCCGAACGGCCAGACGACGGTCGCCCACCGCGGTACGCCGGTGGTGACGGCGACGGGCGAGCCGTCCGAGCTGCTGCTGTTCGCGTACGGGCGGCAGAGCGCGGCGAAGGTGGAGCTGGAGGGCGAGAAGGACGCGATCGCCAGGCTGAGCGAGACCAAGCAGCTCGGCATCTGAGCCCGGGGTCCGCCGGGCCCGGGGTCCGCTAGCGCGGGAGTTCGGCCCGCCGCACGCCCGGCGCGCACAGGGCGACGACCCCGCCGAGTGCGCAGACCGCGGCGCTGACGGCGAAGACGGGGCCGGTGCCCCAGACGCCGATGGCGGCGGCGGACAGCGGCATGCTCAGCGGTGCGACGCCCAGGCTGACGATCCCGGCGACCGCGGTGACCCGCCCCAGGCAGGCGGGGTCGGACTGGGTCTGCAGCAGGGCCCCGCACATGGCGCCGCTGAGCCCCGTGAGCAGCCCGACGACCACCGCGATGCCGACGGCCACGGGGAGGCCGGGCGCGTGCGCCAGGGCGCCGATCGCGGCCGCGCCGGGGATGATGGCGCCGGCGGCGACGCGTCCGGCGTGCGGCAGGCGCCCTCGCACGGTCAGCAGCAGGGCGGCGGCACCGGCGCCCGTGCCGAATCCCGCGAGCACCCAGCCCATCCCGGAGGCGCCCCAGCCGCGTTCGTCCGCGAGCAGGGTCAGACCCACGTTGAGGGGGCCGACGAAGCCGAGGTCGCCGAGGGCGATGGTCACCATCAGCGGGCCGAGGACGGGGTGCCGGCGGATGTGGCGGAGCCCGGCCACCAGGTCCCGCCACGCGGTGGTGTCCCGCGCGGCGGGCGTGGCGGTCGCGTCGTCGGGGGGCAGCTCGCGGATCCGTACGGAGACCAGCAGCGGCACCGACACCGCGATCAGCAGCCCCGCGAACGCGAAGGCCGTCGCCGCGCCGCCGACCGCCACGCCGAGGCCACCGAGCGGTGCGCCCACGACGGCGGCGAAGCGGGCGGCGAGGCCGCGCATGCCCTGGACGCGGGCGAGCTGGTCCTTGGCCGTGATGCGGGCGGGCAGCGCCCCGACGGCGGGCATGAACACGGCGTCGACGGTGCCGAAGACGACGGCGAGCAGGGCCAGCAGCCACAGTCCCGGGTCGGTCGCGAAGAGCACCGCGGCCACCGCGAGGACGGTGACGCACCGTACGGCGTCGCTGCCGATGACGACCTTGCGCGGCCCCAGCCGGTCGGCGACCACACCGCCGCCGAGCATGAGCAGTGCCCGCGGCACCGCGCTCACGGCCGTGACGACGCCGGCCTCGGCGGGACTGCCGTTCTGCACGGCGGCCCAGGACAGCGCCAGGAAGAAGACGGTGTCCCCGACCATGGAGGCGGCGTAGGCGGCGACCCAGCGCAGCACGTTGGCGTCACGGTGGGCGGGTACGGCAGCGGCGGCGGCCCTCGGTACGAGTGTGTCCGGCACGGACGCGGTCCCCCGTCGGTGGTGTCTCGGGCTAGCGGACAGGATGCCCCGCCGCCCGCAGCGTCTCCTTCACCTCGCCGATGCGCAGGTCGCCGAAGTGGAAGACGGACGCCGCGAGGACCGCGTCCGCGCCCGCCGCGACGGCCGGCGGGAAGTCGGCGAGGCGGCCCGCGCCGCCGGAGGCGATCACCGGGACCGTCACGTGCCTCCGGACGGCCTCGATCATCTCCAGGTCGTAGCCGTCCTTGGTGCCGTCCGCGTCCATCGAGTTGAGCAGGATCTCCCCCGCGCCCAGCTCGGCGGCCCGGTGCGCCCACTCGACCGCGTCGATGCCGGTGCCGCGCCGGCCGCCGTGGGTGGTCACCTCGAAGGTGCCCGCCTCGGTGCGGCGCGCGTCGACCGACAGCACGAGGACCTGGCGGCCGAAGCGCTCGGCGATCTCGCGGATCAGGTCCGGGCGGGCGATGGCCGCGGTGTTGACGCCCACCTTGTCCGCGCCGGCCCGCAGCAACTTGTCGACGTCCTCGGCGGTGCGCACGCCGCCGCCGACGGTCAGCGGGATGAACACCTGCTCGGCGGTGCGGCGCACCACGTCGTAGGTCGTCTCGCGGTTGCCCGACGAGGCGGTGATGTCCAGGAACGTCAGCTCGTCGGCGCCCTCGGCGTCGTACACCTTGGCCATCTCGACGGGGTCGCCCGCGTCGCGCAGGTTCTGGAAGTTGACGCCCTTGACGACCCGGCCGTTGTCCACGTCCAGGCAGGGGATGACTCGGACCGCCAGGGTCATGAATCCACGGCTCCTCTAGCCTCTTGCTGCTCTTGGGCTCTTACTGCTCTCTGAATGCTTCCAGCTCCACCGACACCAGGACCCGCGAGTCGATGAAGCCCTCCACGACCAGCAGGGTCGTGGCCGGGCGCACGGAGTCGAACAGCTCCTTGTGGGCGCGGCCCACCTCGTCGACGTCCCGCGAGTGGGCCAGGTACACCCGGGTCCGGATCACGGACCCGATGCCCAGCCCGAACGCGCCGATCGCCTCGAGGGCGGTGGCGAAGGCCACCTTGGTCTGTTCGTAGGGGTCGCCCTCGCCGTACAGCACGTCGCCCTTGAAGGCGGTCGTGCCCGCCACGACGACACGGTCGCCCGCCGCGACGGCCCGTGCGAAACCGAAGGACTCTTCCCAGGGACTTCCGCTCTGCACGCGCCGTACGGCTTCGGACGTCATGTCGACACAGCCTCCAGGGCCTCTTCCAGGGTGAACGCCTTCGCGTACAGCGCCTTCCCTACGATGGCCCCCTCGACACCGGCCGGGACGAGACCGGCGATGGCGCGCAGGTCGTCCAGGGACGACACACCGCCGGAGGCCACGACCGGGCGGTCGGTGGCCGCGCAGACGTTCTTCAGGAGCTCCAGGTTGGGGCCCTGGAGGGTGCCGTCCTTGGCGATGTCGGTGACGACGTACCGGGCGCAGCCCTCCTTGTTCAGGCGGTCCAGCGTCTCGTAGAGGTCGCCGCCGTCGCGGGTCCAGCCGCGGCCGCGCAGCGTGGTGCCCCGTACGTCCAGGCCGACCGCGATCTTGTCGCCGTGCTCGGCGATGACCTTGGCGACCCACTCGGGGGTCTCCAGGGCGGCCGTGCCGAGGTTGACGCGGGTGCAGCCGGTGGCGAGCGCGGCGGCGAGGGTGTCGTCGTCGCGGATGCCGCCGGACAGCTCGACCTTGATGTCCATGGCCTTCGCGACCTCGGCGATCAGCTCGCGGTTGTCCCCGGTGCCGAACGCGGCGTCCAGGTCGACGAGGTGCAGCCACTCGGCGCCGGAGCGCTGCCAGGCCAGGGCCGCCTCCAGCGGGGAGCCGTAGGACGTCTCGGTGCCGGACTCGCCGTGCACGAGGCGGACGGCCTGGCCGTCGCGGACGTCGACGGCGGGGAGGAGTTCGAGCGTGCTCATCTCTACAGGGTCTCGATCCAGTTGGTGAGGAGCTGGGCTCCGGCGTCGCCGGACTTCTCGGGGTGGAACTGGGTGGCCCACAGGGCGCCGTTCTCCACGGCCGCCACGAAGGGCTTGCCGTGCGTGGACCAGGTGACCTTGGGAGCGGCGATCACCGGGTTGTGCGCCTCCAGGGCCCAGTCGTGGACGGCGTAGGAGTGCACGAAGTAGAAGCGGGCGTCCGCGTCCAGGCCGGCGAAGAGCTGGGAGTCGGCCGGCGCCTCGACGGTGTTCCAGCCCATGTGGGGCACGACGTCGGCCTGGAGGGGGCCGACCGTGCCGGGCCACTCGTCCAGGCCCTCGGCCTCCACGCCGTGCTCGATGCCGCGCGCGAAGAGGATCTGCATGCCGACGCAGATGCCCATCACGGGGCGGCCGCCGGACAGCCGGCGGTCCACGACCCAGTCGCCGCGGGCGGCCCGCAGGCCCTCCATGCAGGCGGCGAAGGCGCCGACGCCGGGGACGAGCAGTCCGTCGGCGTTCATCGCCTTGTCGAAGTCACGGGTGATCTCGACGTCGGCTCCCGCGCGCGCGAGGGCACGCTCGGCGGAACGGACGTTGCCGAAGCCGTAGTCGAAGACGACGACCCGTTTGGCGGGGGCGGTCAATTCCACACCTCCAGCCTCATGACGCCCGCGACGAGGCACAGCGCGGCGCCGATGGAGAGCAGGACGATGAGCTGCGTGGGCATCTTCTGCTTGGCGAAGGAGATGATCCCGCCGACGAGGAACAGGCCGACGAGGATCAGCGCGGTCGAGGTCCCGTTCACAGCGCGCCCTTCGTGGAGGGCAGGATGCCGGCCGCGCGCGGGTCGCGCTCGGACGCGTAGCGAAGGGCCCGGGCGAGCGCCTTGAACTGGCACTCCACGATGTGGTGCGCGTTGCGTCCGTACGGCACGTGCACGTGCAGCGCGATCTGCGCCTGGGCGACGAAGGACTCCAGGATGTGCCGGGTCATCGTGGTGTCGTACTCGCCGATCATCGGCGCCATCTTCTCGGGCTCGGTGTGCACGAGGTAGGGGCGGCCGGACAGGTCGACGGTGACCTGGGCGAGGGACTCGTCCAGCGGGACCGTGCAGTTGCCGAAGCGGTAGATGCCCACCTTGTCGCCGAGGGCCTGCCGGAAGGCGGCGCCCAGCGCGAGGGCGGTGTCCTCGATGGTGTGGTGGGAGTCGATGTGCAGGTCGCCGTCGGTCTTCACGGTGAGGTCGAACAGACCGTGCCGGCCGAGCTGGTCGAGCATGTGGTCGTAGAACCCGACGCCGGTGGCGATGTCGGTCCTGCCGGTGCCGTCGAGATCGATCTCGACGAGGACCGAGGTCTCCTTGGTCGTGCGCTCCACGCGCCCTACGCGGCTCATGTGCTCTGCTCCTTCTTGACTTCACGTACCGCGTCGAGGAACGCGTCGTTCTCCTCCGGGGTGCCGGCGGTCACCCGCAGCCATCCCGGTACGCCGTTGTCCCGGACCAGGACGCCCCGGTCGAGGATCTCCCGCCAGACGGCGTGCGCGTCCGCGAACCGCCCGAACTGGACGAAGTTGGCGTCGGACTCGGTCACCTCGTAGCCGATGGCCCGCAGTTCGGCGACCAGCCGGTCCCGCTCGGTCTTCAGCTGCTCGACGTACTTCAGCAGCGTGTCCGTGTGCTCCAGGGCGGCCAGCGCGGTCGCCTGGGTCACGGCCGAGAGGTGGTACGGCAGCCGGACGAGCTGGACGGCGTCCACGACGGCCGGGTGCGCGGCGAGGTAGCCGAGGCGCAGGCCCGCCGCGCCGAACGCCTTCGACATCGTGCGGGAGACGACGAGGTTCGGCCGGCCGTCGAGCAGCGGCAGCAGCGAGGCGCCGTGGCTGAACTCGATGTAGGCCTCGTCCACGATCACCATGGACGGCTTCGCCGCCTGCGCGGCCTCGTAGAGGGCGAGGACCGTCTCGGGCGGGACCGCGTTGCCCGTGGGGTTGTTGGGGGTCGTGACGAACACGACGTCCGGGCGGTGCTCGGCGATCGCCCGCTCGGCGGCGGGCACGTCGATGGTGAAGTCGTCATGGCGCGGGCCGGAGATCCAGCCCGTGCCGGTGCCGCGCGCGATGAGGGCGTGCATCGAGTACGACGGCTCGAAGCCGATCGCGGTGCGGCCCGGGCCGCCGAAGGTCTGCAGCAGCTGCTGGATGACCTCGTTGGAGCCGTTGGCCGCCCAGACGTTGCTCACGTCCAGGGGGTGTCCGGACGTCTTCGTCAGGTACTCGGCGAGCTTGGCGCGCAGCTCGACCGCGTCCCGGTCCGGGTAGCGGTTGAGGTTCCGGGCGGCCTCGCGGACCCGCTCGGTGATCCGCTCGACCAGTGCCTCGGGCAGCGGATAGGGGTTCTCGTTGGTGTTCAGCCGTACGGGCACGTCCAGCTGGGGCGCGCCGTAGGGGGACTTGCCGCGCAGCTCGTCCCGTACGGGGAGATCGTCGATGCCGAACGTCACTTGCTTTCCGGAACCTTCCAGTCGAACCGGGCCTTGATCGCCGCGCCGTGCGCGGGCAGGTCCTCCGCCTCCGCCAGCGTCACCACGTGGTGCGCGACCTCGGCCAGCGCGTCCCGCGTGTAGTCGACGATGTGGATGCCGCGCAGGAAGGACTGGACCGACAGGCCCGAGGAGTGGCAGGCGCAGCCGCCGGTGGGCAGGACGTGGTTGGACCCGGCCGCGTAGTCGCCGAGGGAGACGGGGGCCCAGGGGCCGACGAAGATCGCGCCGGCGTTCTTCACGCGCTCGGCGACGGCGGCGGCGTCGGCGGTCTGGATCTCCAGGTGCTCGGCGCCGTAGGCGTCGACCACGCGCAGGCCCTCGTCGATGCCGTCGACCAGCACGATCGCGGACTGGCGGCCCTTGAGCGCGGGGACGATCCGGTCGTCGACGTGCTTGGTGGCCGCGACCTGCGGCTCCAGCTCCCGCTCGACCGCGTCGGCCAGCTCCGGGGAGTCGGTGACGAGGACGGCGGCCGCCAGCGGGTCGTGCTCGGCCTGGCTGATCAGGTCGGAGGCGACGTGCGCCGGGTCGGCGGTGGCGTCGGCGAGGACCGCGATCTCGGTCGGGCCGGCCTCGGCGTCGATGCCGATCCGGCCGGTGAAGTACCGCTTGGCGGCGGCGACCCAGATGTTGCCGGGGCCGGTGACCATGTTGGCGGGCGGGCAGGACTCGGTGCCGTAGGCGAACATCGCGACGGCGGTGGCGCCGCCGGCCGCGTACACCTCGTCGACGCCGAGCAGGGCGCAGGCGGCGAGGATCGTCGGGTGCGGCAGGCCGCCGAACTCGGCCTGCGCCGGGGAGGCGAGCGCGATCGACCCGACGCCGGCCTCCTGCGCGGGCACGACGTTCATGACCACGGACGACGGATACACGGAGCGACCACCGGGCGCGTACAGGCCGACCCGCTCGACCGGCACCCACTTCTCGGTGACCGAGCCGCCGGGCACCACCTGGGTGGTGTGGGTCGTACGGCGCTGCTCGCGGTGGACGAGGCGGGCGCGGCGGACGGACTCCTCCAGGGCCGCGCGCACGGCCGGGTCGAGCTCCTCCAGCGCGCGCGTGAGCGCGGCGGCCGGGACCCGCACCTGGTCGAGCCTGACGCCGTCGAACTGCTCGGCGAAGTCGATCAGCGCCGCGTCGCCACGATGATGCACGGCCTCGCAGATCGGACGCACCTTCTCCAGGGCGGCCGCGACGTCGAAGTCGGCTCGGGGCAGCAGGTCGCGCAGGGCGGGGCCCTCGGGGAGGGCGTCGCCGCGCAGATCGATTCGGGAGATCACGGAACCAATTCTCTCAGACCCGCGTCGGAGACCGTTCGCGCGTATCAATGGCTGATACGGAAAGCGACGGCTCGTCACGGCCGGCCGCGGAGCCCGGCGAATCACCCTCACGTTGGGTGTTCGGAGCGTCACCCAGCGGGCATGAACGGTTGTACGAAGCGTGAGTGACCCGCGAGTAGCCGGGGAGGGAGTGAAGCGCCGTGACCGAGGGGGACGGCCGCCGTGACGGAGAGCTGCCGGAGGATCTGACCGCCGTGGAGGCGGGCATGTGGCAGGCCTTCCGCAACGGCAGCGTGTACGACCTGAGCAGCGGGGACGCGTTCGTCGACGATCCGCACGGCGGGCAGCCGTGGGGACCCGAGCGGACCGTGCGGGCCCGCATCGTGTGCTGGCTGCTGCTCGACGGTCCGCCCGCGCTCGCGGGCCGCGTGTCCTCGCTGCAGCTCGTGGGCGTGCAGATCAGCGACACGATGGATCTCGCGGGCGGCACGGTGGTGCCGTACGTGGAGCTGCGGGGCTGCCGCTTCGAGCGGGAGGTCCTGCTGCCCGAGACCCGCTTCACGACCCTGCGGATGGTGGACTGCTCGGTGCCGCGGCTGGAGGCGGCCCGGCTGCACACCGAGGGCGATCTGCACCTGCCGCGCTGCCGGTTCCCCGGCGGGATCCGGCTCACCGACGCCCGGATAGGCACCGACCTGCTGCTCAACCAGGCGGTCGTGCACCGGGACCGCAGCGGCCGTTCCATCGCCGCGGACGGCATGTCCGTCGGCCAGGACCTCCAGGCCGAGATGCTGGAGTCGTACGGCGAGGTGAGCCTGCGCAGCGCCCAGGTCGGCGTCTCCCTGAGCCTGCGCGGCGCCCGGCTGCTCAACCCGTACACGCGGCACGCGCTGAACGCCCCGCGGCTGGCGGTGGAACGCACGCTGTACCTGACACCGGCGGGCCTGGGCAGTCCGATGCTGCGGGGCACCACTCCGGTGCAGGGGACACGGATCCAGGTCTTCGAGTGCGAGGGCGGGGTGCGGCTGGACGACGGGCGGTTCGGCGACGCGGTCGACTTCGAGCACGCCCGGTTCACCTTCACCGACGACCAGGAGCTGTCGTTGCGCCGGGTGCAGACGCCCGAGCTGCGCTTCCTGGGCGAGCGGCCGGCGCGGGGGCGGGTGGTGCTGTCGGGGGCGCGGGTGGTCAACCTGATGGACCGGGCGGACAGCTGGCCGGGCCCGGGCCGGCTGCAGATGGGCGGCTTCTCCTACGAGAACCTGGTGCCGCGGGGGCCGTTCCCGCTGGCGAAGCGGCTGCGGTGGGTGGGTGCCGCGACCGCCGAGTACCACCCGGAGCCGTACGAGCGCCTCGCCGCCGTGCTGCGGGCCTGCGGCGAGGACGAGGACGCCCGCGAGGTGCTGCTCGCCAAGCACCGCCGGCGCCGCGAGAGCCTGCCGCTCGCCGCGAAGCTGGTCGGGTACGCGCAGGACTGGACGGTCGCCTACGGCTACCGGCCGGGGCGGGCCGCGGTGTGGATGGCGGTGCTGTGGGCGGCGGGCTCCCTCGCCTTCTCGCGCGCCGGTCATCCGCCGGTCAGGAGCGGTGAGCATCCGGACTGGAACCCGGCCCTGTTCGCCCTCGACCTGTTGCTGCCGGTCATCGACCTGGGCCAGGTGGGCTCCTGGCAGCTGCGCGGCGGCTGGCAGTGGCTGGCGGCGGTGATGATCCTGTTCGGCTGGATCCTCGCCACGACGGTCACGGCCGGCGCGACGAGACTCCTGCGCCGCAACTGACCCCGACGGCACCACCCCGCCCCCGGACCGCAGCCGCCGACGGCGAGCACGCCCCCGGGGGACCACCCGCACCCGACGACGGACCCGCGTTCGCCTTCGGGTGGTGCGGGTGGGAACACACGGGCCGAAGACGGAGCCGAGAGGGCCACGTGGGGACCCGCGCAACCATCCCGCGCCGTCGGCCGTCGTACTGGCCATGCTGCGCGCGTTCCTCCGTACGTCGCGGCCCGCCGCCGCACCGACCGCCGACGACGAGGCCGACGTGCTCCTCGACGCCCCCGACGACCGTCTCGCCCCCGCCCTGGTCGCCGCGGCCCACGGCGAGTACGGCCCCGCGGCCGCCCTGCTCGCCGGCACCCGGGCGAACGCCGAGTGGGAGCACCGCGACCGCTACGCCACCCGCCTGGCCGCCTTCGCCCGCTCCCGCTCCGAATGGCTCGGGCACTGGCACACCGCCGCTCCGGACGACCCCGACGCCCTGCTGGTCCGGGCCCGGCTGGCCGTGGACCGCTGCTGGGACTCACCGGCCCGTGCCGAACTGCTGCGCCAGGTGGGTCCGGCGGTCACGGCCGCCACCGAGGCCGGTGGTCCCGACCCGGTGCCGTGGCACGTCGCGCTGGACGCCGCCCGGGGCGCGCACGCGGGACACGCCGAGTTCGAGCGGCTGTGGGGGCAGGCGGTCCGCCGCTCCCCGCTCCACTACGGCTGCCACGTCGCCGCCCTGGAGTACCTGGCGGCCGCCTCCCCCCGCGCGCACCGCGAGTGCCTCGACTTCGCCGAGACGGCCGCGCAGGACGCCCCCGAGGACGCGCTCGTACGCGCCCTGCCGGTGCGGGCGGTCCTCGCCTGCCTGACCCGCGACGGCCAGGCGTCCGGCCGGGGCCCGGTGCCCGGCGTGGAGCGGTCCCGGCTGGACGCGGCGGCCGACCTCGCGATCGCCCTGTCGGCCGCGTACCCGGCGGCGGACCCCTGGCCGGCGGAGCTGCGCAACCTGCTGACGTACGTCCTGGTCCGCCTGGAGCGCCCGCGGGACGCGGCGGACCAGCTGCGGCTGACCGGTCCGTACGTCACGTCCTTCCCGTGGGACCGGGACGCGGACGACCCGCTCGGCCGGTTCCTCCAGGTGCGCGGGAACGTCCGTGCGGCGGTGCGGCCACGGGGGTGACGGAGGGTTCGCGCCATCCACGAAGTGGGCACGGCGGTCGCGTCCGCCCCGGCGGCCGTTAGGCTTCTGCGTCGTGACCACCGTCCGGCTCCCCCTCTTCCCGCTGAACTCGGTGCTGTTCCCGGGGCTGGTGCTCCCGCTGAACGTCTTCGAGGAGCGCTATCGCGCCATGATGCGCGAGTTGCTGAAGACCCCCGAGGAAGAACCGCGCCGGTTTGCCGTCGTGGCGATCCGCGACGGCCACGAGGTCGCCCCGAGCGCCCCCGGTATGCCCGACCCGACGGCCGTGCCCGAGCGCGGGCCCACGGCCGGGTTCGGCCCGGACCCGGCCAAGGCGTTCCACAAGGTGGCCTGCATCGCGGACGCCGCGACGATCCGGGAGCGGGCCGACGGCACCTTCGAGGTGCTGGCGACCGGGACGAACCGGGTGCGCGTGCTGTCGGTGGACACCTCGGGGCCCTTCCTGACGGCCGAGCTCGAACCGCTGGCCGAGGAGCTCGGGGACGAGGCGGGAGCGCTGGCCGAAGGGGTGCTGCGATCGTTCCGCCAGTACCAGAAGCGGCTGGCGGGGGCCCGCGAGCGCTCGCTGGCGACCGGCGCGGACCTGCCGGACGAACCGGGCGTGGTCTCCTACCTGGTCGCCGCCGCGATGACGCTGGACACACCGACCAAGCAGCGCCTGCTCCAGGCACCGGACACCGCGTCCCGGCTGCGCGACGAGCTGAAACTCCTTCGCACCGAGACCGCCATCATCCGTACGCTGCCCTCGTTGCCGGCGTTCGACCTGACGCGCGGCCCGACGAGTTTCAACTGAGGTACCGGCCCGGATGGCGAAGAAGTCGAAGAAGCAGCAGTCGGGAGGAACTCCCGCGACGGTGGCCCTCACGGCGGCCGGGGTGGCGTACACGGTGCACGCCTACGACCACGACCCGGCCCATCCGTCCTACGGCGAGGAGGCGGCCGAGGCGATGGGGGTCTCGCCGGAGCGCGTCTTCAAGACCCTGGTGGCGGACGTCGACGGCGCGCTGACGGTGGCGGTGGTCCCGGTGGCGGGCCAGCTGGACCTGAAGGCGCTGGCGTCCACGGTCGGCGGCAAGCGGGCGGCGATGGCCGACCCGGCCCTGGCGGAGCGCACCACGGGTTACGTGCGGGGCGGCATCTCCCCCCTCGGCCAGCGCAAGCGGCTCCCGACGGTCCTGGACGCGTCGGCGTCCCACCACGCCACGATCTGCGTCTCCGCGGGCCGCCGCGGCCTGGAGGTCGAGCTGTCCCCCGACGACCTGGCGAAGCTGACGGACGCGGTCCTCGCCCCCGTCGGCCGCGCCTGACCTCCCGGCGGACGACCCGTCCCGCGCCGTCCGGGCACCACGGCGCGGCGTGCGGGAGGGGCCCCTGCCCGGACTCCTACGCGGAATCCCCGCCGTAGGGCCCCCGCGGGAACTGCGGCGGGTGGTACGGCTGATGCCGGTCGTACGGGTCGGGGTCCCGGGGACCGAACAGGCCCGTCAGCCCCAGGTGCACCACGAGAGCGGTGAACGGCCAGGCCAGCCACACCCCCTTCGCCCCCAGCTTCAGCGGTGCGGAGAACGTCGCTCCCTTGCCCGCCTCCCGCGCGTGGGCGACCACGTCCTGCCCGGGCCCCAGCCACACCCCGACCCGCCACGCCAGCAGCGACCCGAGGAAGGCGCCGACGCCCAGCGCCACCACCAGCGGCACACCCCCGCGCCGCCGCAGCAGGAAGACGGCCAGCCCGCTGAGCACCCCGAACCCGAGCGCGAGCAGCATGAACGTGCCGTCGACCCCGACGGCCTGCTCGCCCTCGGAGTCCTTCAGGTAGACCACCCAGCTGCCGTCCACCACGTCACCGACGAGCGGCACGCTCGGCGCCAGCCACCACCACAACACGCCCAGCAGGGCACCGGAGAGGGCCACCGCCACCAGGGTCACGGCGGCCTGCCGCGCTTCGGTCAGCATCCCGGGCCCGTCCTGTTCGCCATGAGGGTCGTACGCGGTGCCCACCGCGTACGCGCCCACGGGCGGCGGCACCGGCCCGCCGTGGGACGACGAGTGTTCGTTCGGCGGCGGAGGAGGAGTCAGTGGTGCGGTCACGTTGCCATCGTGCCAAACCCGCCTGTGCGGCGCGTCACCGGACGGCGGCCCGGCGGTACGCCCAGGTGGCGACGGCCAGGGAGATCACGCCGACCACCGCGCAGACGGCGAGGTCGCCGAGGACGAGCGCCCAGTCGGGCCTTGGTCCGAAGGTGCGCGCGAAGGCCTCCACACCGTACGTCGAGGGCAGCAGGTCGCGGGCCAGCCGTACCGCTTCCGGCATCCGCTCGGCGGGCAGCACGCCCAGCAGCAGCGCCGCCGACATGCCCAGCTGGCCCAGCAGGGTGGCGAGCTCCGGCCGGGGCGCGAGCAGACCCAGCGCCGCTCCCAGTCCGGCGAGCGCGGCGCCCGCCAGCGGGATCACGGCCGCCAGCACCCACAGATGCGTCATCGGCAGCCCGAACAGCAGGCATCCGAACACCGCCGTCACCACGGTCCCCGGAACGGTGAAGGACGCGTACGCGCCCGCCGCGCCCAGCACCACCGCGGCGGGCGGCACCGGCAGCGTCGCGTAGTGGTCGAGGCCGCCGCTCGCGCGCAGCTGGCCGAAGTACTGGGCGAGGAGGTTCAGCGCGACGAAGGCCACGACGAGCACCGCCGACCCGGCGACCACGGCCTGCGCCTCGCCGCCGCCGTCCACGACGCCGCGCATCAGGATCATGATGCCGACCGACTGGAACGTCGCCACGAACAGCAGCGGGATCCGCGCGACCCGCGCCCGGGACAGCTGCGCCCGGTACACGGCCACCAGGGAGGGCCACAGACGCGCCCGGGGCCCGAGCGCGGCCGCGCCCCGCTCCCCGGCGGCCGGGGCGCCGTCGGGCAGGACTTCGGCGGGTACGACACTCACGTCGTGCTGCTCCCCTTCACCTTCGCACTCGTCGCCGAGCCGGTCTGCACCCGGCCGGTCCTCCCGCGGGTGCTCGCCCCGTCCGGTACGGACGCGGCGCCGCGTTTTCCCACCGCTCGCCCGCTCACGCCCTGACCAGCCCCTGCCGTGCGGCGCCGCCCAGCGCCAGGTACACGTCCTCCAGGCTGGGCGTGGCCAGGGTGAAGTCGTCCAGCGCGGCGAACGCGGCCCCGCCGGTGACGGTGGCGACGACCGTGCGGGCCTCCTCCGGGGCGAGCCGCAGCGTCCAGCGGCGGCCCGACTCAGCGGCCCGGTCGCGCAGCGCGGCGACCTCGGGCACGCCCAGCGGTGCGCTCTCGCGCCACACCAGGTCGACGCGGACCTCGCCGGCGACCTGCTCCTTGAGACCGGCCGGGGTGTCGCAGGCGATCACGCGGCCGCGGTCGAGGACGGCGACCCGGTCGAGGACGGTCTCGGCCTCGATGACGTTGTGGGTGACGAGCAGCACGGTGGTGCCGCGCTCGGCCCGCCGGCGGTCGACGGCGGCCCAGACCGCGCGCCGTGCCACCGGGTCCATGCCGGTGGTCGGCTCGTCCAGGACGAGCAGCGGGCGCTCCCCCACCAGCGCGGCGGCGAAGCAAGCCAGGCGCCGCTGTCCGCCGGAGAGCTTCTTGAGCGGGCGTGAGGCGATGGGGGTCAGGCCCAGTTCGTCGAGGACGGCGTCCCGCTCGGCACGGGCGTCACGGGCGTCCAGGCCGCGCAGCCGCCCGGTGGTCTCGGCGGCGAGCGAGACGGTCAACTCGTCGAGGGCGCTGGATTCCTGGCCGAGGTAGGCGAGGATGCGGGCGGCCCGCTCGGGGTGGCGCACGATGTCGTGGCCGAGGATCTCCACGCTGCCGCTGTCGGGCCGCATCAGGCCGGTCATCTGACGGACGAGGGTGGACTTTCCCGCGCCGTTCGGCCCGAGCAGTCCGAAGATCTCACCGCGGCGGATCTCCAGCGTCACGTCGTCGGTGGCCCGGACCTCGGGGGCGGCGGGAACGCCGCGCCGGCCGCGTACCGCCGCATAGGTCTTGATCAGTCCGCGCACCACGCACACGGCATCGCCACCGGGTGGGAGTACCTGTGTCGCGCGCGTATTCACAAGGGACGAGAGTACGTGGTCGCCGGCTCCGTCTCGCCCTCGGGTCCGCCCATAAGCAGCAATTCGGCCGGGGTGTCACTCCCCGGCGGGGGTGCGTTCGGTGCCGGTCCGCACATCGATCTCCCGCCAGAAGCCGGCCCTGATCGCGTACCGGTCGTGCTCGTCGATCTGGTCGTCCTTGTGGGCCAGCAGCCCGAAGCGGGCGGCGTACCGCAGCAGCTCGCCGTCGACGCGGTGCGGGATGCGGGGGTACATGCCCGACAGTCTCTGCAGGTGGACGTGGTCACCGAGGCGCTCCACCCAGCGGCGGGCGAAGACCTGTCCGACCTCGTAGGGGTCGCCGCCGACCGTGGTGATGTCCTCCTCGCGGTCGGCCCAGCGCTGCTCGGCCGTGGTGAGCTGGGCCAGCGTCGGCAGCGAGACGGCCTCGGCCGGCTCGCCGGCGGGCCGGTCGACCCAGCCCTTGTCGGAGGACCAGCGCAGGGTGGCGGTCGGCGGGGGCGCGGCGGGGGCGCGCAGGGCGGCGAGGTCCTTGGGCGTGGGGACGCCCCGGGCGGGCGTCGCGCGTTCCTCGGTGCCGTTGCGCGCGGCGGTGGCCGCGGCGGGGTGCGCGGGTTCCGGGGCGGGGCGTTCGGCCGTCGCGGACAGGGCGGACTCGGGCAGCGGCGCGGACAGGATCGCGGCGATCTCGGGCCGGGGCACGGGGGGCGGGGCGCAGATGCCGCCGATCTCCTTGGCCCGCACCGCCTTGGTGATCCAGGCACGGTCCAGCACGCGGCGCTCGTCGGCCTCGGCGACCAGGTCCTCGGACTGGTTGTAGTCGCCGTCGGCGGCCTGCACGGCCCACAGGTGGACGGCGACGCCGTGCTCCTTGGCGGCCATCATGCCGGGCAGCAGGTCGCCGTCGCCGGTCACCAGGACGACGTCGGAACAGGCCCGGTTGCGGGCCAGCTCGGTCAGCTCGGCGTGCATGGCCGCGTCCACGCCCTTCTGCGCCCAGCGGCCGTCGCTGCGCGTGAGGGCGCCGAGCCGGACGGTGACCCGGGGCATCACGCGCAGCCTGCGGTGTTCGGGCTGCGGGACGCGGTCGGGGGCGCCGTCGAACCAGTAGATGCGCAGCAGGGGCTGCTGCGTGTCGGACTCGGCGCGATCGCGCAACCCCTGGATGAGGGCGGCGTGATCGACGGTGATGCGCGAGCGCGAGGGCTCCCCGGCGAGGAGACTGGCGGCGGCCCCCAGCAGATACCCGGCGTCCACCAGGACGATGCAGCGGTCCACGCGATCCACCCTCTTTCCGGGAGGTTTGCTTCGGGCTTCCTTCGAGTCTGCCCGACGGCGCGGAGGTTAACGGGCCGAACTCGATCTTCGGCGTGGCGTTTCCTCGGCCCGCGGGCCGACGAGCCGTGTCACGCACGGTAATTACCCGATATGCGTTCTTTTTCAGTCTATGTGACGCTGATGCGGTACCTGGCCCGACAGATCCCCCTCAGGAGGTAGATCACCATGGCCAAGAACAAGAACAACCGTGACCGTAAGCAGTCCTCGTCCGCACGTGCTCCGCAGGCCGCCGAGGCGGCCGTGATGGACCGCGAGGAGCAGCACGCCCCGCCGCTGGCGCCCGGCGACGTGGCCTCCCGCAAGCGGCAGAAGCGCTTCGGCCACAACTGACGTCCGGTGCGCGGGCCGTTGCGTCCGCCGCGACACGAAGGGGCGCACCCGATGCCGGGGGCGCCCCTTCGCCGTTTCGTCGTTCAGCCCGCCAGGCAGGACGGGCCGAGCAGCACCTTCAGGTCGCCGAACAGGGCCGGATCGGGCTTCACCCGGTGCCGGTCGAGGCGCAGCACCGTCGTCTTCGTCGGCCCCTGGAGCTTGATCCGCACCTCGCTGTCGCCCTTGTGGTGCGTGAGGATCTCGCCGAGACGGCTGACCATCGGCGGCGTGACCCGGGTCGCCGGGATGGTGAGGACCACGGGCGCGTTGGCACCCGCGTTGGACAGGTCGGGGATCATCAGCTCCATCGCGACCAGCCGCGGCACGTCCTCCCGCTTGTCGAGGCGCCCCTTGACGAACACCACGGCGTCCTCGACGAGTTGGGTGGACACCAGCTGGTAGGTCGCGGGGAAGAACATGCACTCGATGGAGCCGGCCAGGTCCTCGACGGTGGCGATGGCCCAGGCGTTGCCCTGCTTGGTCATCTTGCGCTGCAGGCCGGAGATGATGCCGCCGATGGTGACGACCGCGCCGTCGCCGAAGTCACCGCCGGTGAGCTGGGAGATGCCCGCGTCGGCCTTGTCGGACAGCACGTGCTCCAGGCCGAAGAGCGGGTGGTCGGAGACGTACAGACCGAGCATCTCCCGCTCCTGGGCGAGCAGATAGGTCTTGTCCCACTCCTCGTCGCCGAAGGTGACGTCGAGTCCGAAGCCGGGCTCGTCGTTCGTCTCCTCGCCCATGCCGCCGAAGAGGTCGAACTGGCCCTCGGCCTCCTTGCGCTTGACCGCGACCACGTTGTCGATCATCGGTTCGTACTGCGCGGTGAGGCCCTTGCGGGTGTGCCCCATCTCGTCGAAGGCGCCGGCCTTGATCAGCGATTCCGTCGTCCGCTTGTTGCAGACGACCGCCTCGACCTTGTCCAGGTAGTCGGGGAAGGAGGTGAACTTCCCCTTGGCCTTGCGGGACCTGATGATCGAGTCGACCACGTTGGTGCCCACGTTGCGGACGGCGGACAGGCCGAAGAGGATCACGTCGTCGCCCTGCGCGGCGAAGTTCGCCTCGGACTCGTTGACGTTGGGCGGCAGCACCCGGATGCCCATGCGGCGGCACTCGTTGAGGTAGACCGCCGACTTGTCCTTGTCGTCCTTGACCGAGGTGAGCAGCGCGGCCATGTACTCGGCGGGGTGGTTGGCCTTGAGGTACGCCGTCCAGTACGAGACCAGGCCGTACGCGGCCGAGTGCGCCTTGTTGAACGCGTAGCCGGCGAAGGGGACCAGCACGTCCCACAGGGCCTGGATGGCCTCGTCGCTGTAGCCGTTCTTCTTGGCGCCGGCCTGGAAGATGGTGAAGTTCTTCGCCAGCTCGTCGGGCTTCTTCTTGCCCATCACGCGGCGGAGGATGTCGGCCTCGCCGAGCGAGTACCCGGCGATGATCTGGGCGGCCTTCTGCACCTGCTCCTGGTAGACGATCAGGCCGTAGGTGACGTCCAGGACCTCCTTGAGCGGCTCCTCCAGCTCCTTGTGGATCGGTGTGATCTCCTGGAGGCCGTTCTTGCGCAGCGCGTAGTTGGTGTGCGAGTCCATGCCCATGGGGCCGGGCCGGTAGAGCGCGGAGACGGCGGAGATGTCCTCGAAGTTGTCGGGCTTCATCAGCCGCAGCAGCGAGCGCATGGGTCCGCCGTCGAACTGGAAGACGCCGAGCGTGTCGCCGCGCTGGAGCAGTTCGAAGGTCGTGGGGTCGTCCAGCGGCAGCGACAGCAGGTCGAGGTCGATGCCCTTGTTGGACTTCACCATCTTGACGGCGTCGTCCATGATCGTGAGGTTGCGCAGGCCGAGGAAGTCCATCTTCAGCAGGCCGAGCGACTCGCACTGCGGGTAGTCCCACTGCGTGATGGTGACGCCGTCGGTGTGCCGCACCCAGATCGGGGCGTGGTCGACGATGGGCTCGCTGGACATGATCACGCCGGCGGCGTGCACGCCCATCTGCCGCACCAGGCCCTCGACGCCCTTGGCGGTGTCGATGACCTTCTTCACGTCCGGCTCGTTCTCGTACATCGCGCGGATCTCGCCGGCCTCGCTGTACCGCGGGTGCGACGGGTCCGTGATGCCGTTGAGGTCGATGCCCTTGCCGAGGACGTCGGCGGGCATGGCCTTGGTGAGCCGGTCGCCCATCGCGTACGGGTAGCCCAGCACGCGCGCGGAGTCCTTGATGGCGTTCTTCGCCTTGATCTTGCCGTACGTGCCGATCATGGCGACCTTGTCGGCGCCGTACTTCTCCGTCACGTACCTGATCACCTCGACGCGCCTGCGCTCGTCGAAGTCGATGTCGACGTCGGGCATGGAGACGCGCTCGGGGTTGAGGAACCGCTCGAAGATCAGGCCGTGCGGGATCGGGTCGAGGTCGGTGATGCCCATCGCGTACGCCACGATGGAGCCGGCCGCGGAGCCTCGGCCGGGGCCGACGGCGATGCCCTGCTTCTTGGCCCACATGATGAAGTCGGCGACGACGAGGAAGTAGCCCGGGAACCCCATCTGGATGATGACGTCCATCTCGTACTCGGCCTGCTTCTGGCGGTCCTCGGGGACGCCGCCGGGGAAGCGGCGCTCCATGCCGCGGCGGACCTCCTCCTGGAACCAGGTGACCTCGGTGTAGCCCTCGGGGATGTCGAACTTCGGCATGAGGTCGCGCTTCTCGAACATGCCGGCGGTGTCGACCATCTCGGCGACCAGGAGCGTGTTGGCGCAGCCCTCCTGCCAGGCGTCCGAGGAGTCGATGGCGTACATCTCGTCCGTGGACTTCAGGTAGTAGCCGGTGCCGTCGAAGCGGAAGCGGTCCGGGTCGGAGAGGTTCTTGCCGGTCTGGATGCACAGCAGGGCGTCGTGGGCGCTCGCCTCGTGCGCGTAGGTGTAGTGCGAGTCGTTCGTCACCAGCGGCGGGATGCCGAGCTTCTTCCCGATCTCCAGCAGGCCGTCGCGGACCCGGTGCTCGATGTCGATGCCGTGGTCCATCAGCTCCAGGAAGTACTTGTCCTTGCCGAAGATGTCCTGGTAGTCGGCGGCGGCCTTGAGGGCCTCGTCGAAGTGGCCGAGGCGCAGCCGGGTCTGCACCTCGCCGGAGGGGCAGCCGGTGGAGGCGACGATGCCCTCGGACCACTGGCTGATGGTCTCCTTGTCCATCCGGGGCCACTTCTGGAGCCAGCCCTCGGCGTACGCGTCGGAGGAGAGACGGAAGAGGTTGTGCAGGCCCGTCTTGTTCACGGCCCACATCGTCTTGTGGGTGTAACCACCCGAACCGGAGACGTCGTCCCGCTTCTGGTGCGGCTGGCCCCACTGGATCTTGCGCTTGTTGCGGCGCGACTCGGGAGCGACATAGGCCTCGATCCCGATGATCGGGGTGATCCCGGCCTTCTTCGCGGAATGGAAGAAGTCGTACGCCCCGTGCAGGTTGCCGTGGTCGGACATGGCGATGTGCGTCATGCCCATCTCGTTGCACGCTTCGAACATGTCCTTCAGCCGCGCGGCACCGTCCAGCAGCGAGTACTGGGTGTGAACGTGCAGGTGCGTGAACGGCGGCTTGGACACGTGCGGCCTCCAAATCAGGGCTTTGGCGCGAAGCGCCTCGTTGAGGGGCGGTGGTCGGGCGACGGGCTGCGGTCAGTCCGGGGGGCAACGTCGAAGTCTATGCCCCGGGACTGACACTCCGGGGCTCCGGCCGCGTACCTTCGTGCGGGGCCCCGCGTGTCGGTCCGGCCGGGGGCGCGGGCACTCCCGCGCGCCCTCGAACGTTGGCCCGAGTGCGGTTTCCGCTCCACTCGCCCACGCACCACCCGTACCAGGAGGCACCCAGCGATGTCGGTTTCGCAGCTCAGCGACGAGCACCGCGGCGAGGAGATCCTCGCCGTCTTCGACACCGCGTTCGGCGAGCTCCTGGCCGCCGACCCGGCCGCGTTCCGCGTGAAGTTCCGGAAGATGGCGGCCTCGGCCTTCGCCTTCTACCGGGGCACGGCGTGCCTCTTCTACCACGACCTGGCCGCGGACAGCGCCGGGCGGGACGGCGAGGGGACGTACAGCGGCCCGTACCTGGACGAGCGGACCTCCCGGGTGTGGATCCACGGCGACCTGCACGCGGAGAACTTCGGCACCTACATGGACTCCACCGGCCGCCTGATCTTCAACGTCAACGACTTCGACGAGGCCTACGTCGGCCCCTTCACCTGGGACCTCGAGCGCTTCGCGGCCTCCATCGCGCTGATCGGGTACGCCAAGGCGCTCAGCGACGAGCAGATCACCGAGCTGGTGCGGGTGTACGCGGGCGCGTACCGCGAGCGGATCCACTCGCTGGCCACGGGCGCCAAGAGCGACGAGGTGCCGCCGTTCACGCTGGACACCGCCGAGGGCCCGCTGCTGGGCGCGCTGCGCGTCGCCCGGTCCCTGACCCGGTTCGGGCTGCTGGACTCGATGACGGAGATCCGCGACTTCGAGCGCCGCTTCGCCGCCGGCGGCGGTTCCGTCGAGCTGGACGCGGCCACGCGCTACAAGGTGCTGGCCGCCTTCGACGGCTATCTGGAGACGCTGCCGGAGTCGTCGCTGGCCCGCCCGGACTCCTACCGCGTCAAGGACGTCGTCGGCCGCCGGGGCATCGGCATCGGCTCCGCCGGTCTGCCGTCGTACAACATCCTCCTGGAGGGCAACAGCGACGCCCTGGAGAACGACGTGGTGATCTACGTCAAGCAGGCCCAGACCCCGGCGGTCTCCCGGCACATCGCCGACCGGGCGATCCGGGACTACTTCCGGCACGAGGGCCACCGCACGGTGATCTCCCAGCGTGCCCTGCAGGCGCACGCCGACCCGTGGCTGGGCTGGACCGAGCTGGACGGCGCGGGCCAGCTGGTCGCCGAGGTCTCGCCGTACGCGGTCGACCTGGACTGGGGTGACATCGACGACCCCGAGGAGATCGCCGAGGTCGTCGCCGACCTGGGCCGGGCCACGGCCGCGATGCACGCGGCGGCGGACGACCAGTCCGGGGAGTCCCTGGTGCCGTTCTCCACCGAGCGGGCCATCGACGCGGCGATCGCGGCCGACGAGGAGGGCTTCGCGCCCCTGCTGGTCGACTTCGCCCACACCTACGGGGCACGGGCGCGCGCCGACCACCAGATCTTCGTCGACCTCTTCCGCAACGGCCGGATCCCGGGTCTGTGACCGCCGGCTCTCCCACAGGGACCCTTTAGGGGCCTCTTACCGACCCCCATGACACACTCTTGACTCGCTATGGACATATCCGGAACCCCGCTCAGAGCCGTACGCGCGGCGCTGTTCACGGCACTCGTCGTGACGCTCAGCACCGCGTCGCACGTGCTGCTGTCCGGGGTTCCGCTGCCGCTGAGCACGGTGGCCGCGGTCGCCGCCGCCGTGTTCCTGATCGCGTACGCCCTGGCCGGGCGGCGCGAGCACGGTTTCGGGCGGATCGCCGCCCTGCTGATCCCGCTGGAGCTGGCCGCCGACACCGTCCTCACCACCGGCCAGCACGTCTGCTACGGCAGGGCGGGCGGCCCGGTCACGGGCCCCCTGCACTCCGTGGGCTTCGACGTGCTGTGCGGCGGCGGCATGGGGGTGGGGGCCGGGGCCGGCACACCGCTGACCCGGGTGACCGGCGCCGACACCGACCGGCTGGCGGCCCTGCTCGCCCACGCCGATCCCGCGACCGCCTGGCTGCTGCTCGGCGCGCACGTCGGCGTCGGGCTGCTCGCGGCGGCCTGGCTGCGGCGCGGCGAGCGCGCGCTGGGCCGACTGCTGGGCGCGGTGGCCGCGACGACCTTCCGGCCGCTCCTGCTCGCCGTCGCGGCCGTGACCGTCCGCCGGGCCCCGGCGGTGCGCCGTCCGGCCCCGGCGGTCCGCCGCACCGCCGGGGCCCGCGAGCGGATCCTCACGCACTCCCTGGGACGGCGCGGGCCGCCGGGCCTCGCCCGCCCTCGTGTGACCCCTCGGCCACCCGAGCGGCGGCAGCCGGCCCCCGTACCCATCCCGCACACGCCCGTGTGCGCGTCCCCGGAGAGAACATCACCATGAGCAAGCGGAACAGCCAGGCGGCGAAGACGGCGGCCCGTGAGCGCCTGCGCCAGGAGCGCGAGCGCGAGGCCAAGCGCGCCAAGGTCAAGCGGCAGGTCATCGTGGCCTGCTCCGTCGTCGGCGTGCTGGCGATAGCCGGCGGCATCGGCTACGCCGTCGTGCAGATGAACAAGCCGACCGGCTGGGAGAAGGCCGCCGAGGCCAAGGTGGTGGCCCCGGCCAACACCTCCGGCAAAGACGGCACCACGATCGTGGCGGGCGACTCCAAGTCGGACAACGTGGTCCACCTCTACGAGGACCCGCGCTGCCCGGCCTGCGCCTCCCTGGAGCAGAACCTCGGCGAGACCATCAACAAGGGCATGGAGGACGGCGACTACAAGCTCTCCTTCACCATCGGCACCTTCCTCGACGGCAACCTCAGCGGAGAGGGCTCGAAGAACGCCCTCAGCGCGCTGGGCGCCGCCCTGAACGTCAGCACGGACGCGTTCATCGACTACAAGACCGCGCTGTACAGCTCCGAGTACCACCCGGCCGAGACGACCGACGAGTTCGCGAAGGACGACTACCTGATCAAGGTGGCGAACACCGTGGACGCCCTGAAGAACAACAAGAAGTTCCAGGACGCCGTGAAGCAGGGCACCTACGACGCGTGGGCGATGCGCATGAGCAAGTCCTTCGACGACTCCGACGGTGTCCAGTCGACCCCGACCATCAAGATCAACGACAAGGTGATCGAGAACCCGAGCACGGTCGCCGACTGGCAGAAGGCGCTCAAGGACGCGGGCGTCACCAAGTAACCCGAGCCACCGGGCAGTCGACGAGCGGGCGAACTTTCGCGAGTTCGCCCGCTCACGCGCATACCGATCAGTAGCCTGATCGGCCGTGACCAGTCGACACAGATCATCCGAAGAGATCCTCTCCCCGTCCGCCGGGCGCGCCGGCTCCCCCGCGCCCAGCCGCCGTACGGTCGTCAGGGCCGCGGCGGCCGGAGCCGTCCTCGCGGCACCGCTCGCCGCGGCACTGCCCGCCGGTGCCGCCGACGCGGCCCCCGCCTTCCTGCACGGCGTCGCCTCCGGCGATCCGCTGCCCGACGGCGTCCTGCTGTGGACGCGGGTGACGCCGACGCCCGAGGCCATACCCGGTTCGGGCGTCGGCCCGGACACCGAGGTGAGCTGGGTCGTCGCCACCGACAAGGCGTTCACGAACGTCGTCGCCAAGGGGTCCGTCACCGCGACCGCCGCTTCCGACCACACGGTCAAGGCGGACGTCCGGGGCCTCGCCCCCGCCACGGACTACTGGTACCGCTTCTCCGCCGGTCCCACCGACTCCCCCGTCGCCCGCACCCGCACCGCCCCCGCGGCCGACGCGGCCGTCACGGGCCTGCGCTTCGGCGTGGTCTCCTGCGCCAACTGGGAGGCCGGTCACTTCTCCGCGTACCGGCATCTCGCGGCGCGCGGCGACCTGGACGCCTGGCTGCACCTGGGCGACTACGTCTACGAGTACGGCACCGGCGAGTACGGCACCCGCGACACCGTCGTACGGCAGCACGCGCCCACCCACGAGATCGTCACCCTCGCCGACTACCGCGTCCGGCACGCCCGGTACAAGACCGACCCCGACCTGCAGGCCCTGCACGTCACCGCGCCGGTCGTGGCCATCTGGGACGACCACGAGTTCGCCGACAACACCTGGTCGGGCGGCGCCGAGAACCACACCGAGGGAGCGGAGGGCGGCTGGGCGGCGCGACAGGCCGCCGCGAAGCAGGCCTACTTCGAGTGGATGCCGGTCCGTCCGGCGATCGCCGGCACCACCTACCGCCGGCTGCGCTTCGGCAAGCTCGTCGACCTGTCGCTCCTGGACCTGCGCTCGTTCCGCTCGCGGCAGACCGCCCTCGGCGACGGCGACGTCGACGACCCGGACCGCACGATCACCGGCCGCGCCCAGCTCGACTGGCTCAAGGCCGGCCTCAAGTCCTCCGACACCGCCTGGCGGCTGGTCGGCAACCCGGTGATGATGGCGCCGTTCGCGGTCGGCGCGCTCCCCGCCGAGCTGCTGAAGCCGCTCGCCGAACTCCTCGGTCTGCCGAAGGAGGGGCTCGCCCTCAACACCGACCAGTGGGACGGCTACACCGACGACCGCCGCGAACTGCTGGCCCACCTGCGCACCCACGCGATCCGCAACACCGTGTTCCTGACCGGTGACATCCACATGGCGTGGGCCAACGACGTGCCGTACAGCGCCGGCACCTACCCGCTGTCCGGCTCGGCGGCCACGGAGTTCGTCGTCACCTCGGTGACCTCCGACAATCTGGACGACATCCTGAAGGTCCCCGAGGGCACGGTGTCCGCGGTCGCCGCGCCGGTCATCCGGGCGGCCAACCGGCACGTCCACTGGGTCGACACCGACCGGCACGGCTACGGCGTGCTGGACGTCACCGCCGAGCGGGCGCAGATGGACTACTACGTCGTCTCCGACCGCACCGACCCGGACGCCCGCTCCACGTGGGCGCGTTCCTACCGCACGCGCAGCGGCACGCAGCGCGTCGAGCGGGTCTACGCACCCGTCTGAGGCGTGTCCTCGCGCTGCAGCGAGTCGAGGAAGCCGAGCGCCACCCGCCAGGTGGCCTCGGCCGCCTCCTCGTCGTAGTCCGGCAGCCCGGGGTCGGTGTAGAGGTGGCCCGCCCCCGCGTACCGGTACACCTCGACGTCGGCGCCGGCCCGGCCCATCTGGAGGTACCAGGCGCTGAGCCAGTCGTCCGTCTCGAACGGGTCGGGCTCGGCGACGTGCAGCTGCACCGGCAGGTCGTCCACCGAGGCGTTGGCGGCGATGTCCGAGGTGCCGTGCAGGAGCAGCAGTCCGCGCGCCCGGTGGTCACCGAGGGCGAGGGTCTGGGCGATGGAGGCGCCGAGCGAGAACCCGGCGTACACCAGCCCGCGCTCGGAATAGGGTGCGGCGGCCAGCACGGCCCGCTTCAGCAGCTCCTCCCGGCCGATCCCGTCCTGGAACTCCATGCCCTCCTCGACCGTGTCGAACGTCCGGCCGTCGTAGAGGTCCGGGGTCCAGACCTGGTGCCCGGCGTCGCGCAGCCGGTCGGCGGCCTGCCGCACCGCGGGCCTCGGGCCGAGGGTCGAGTGAAAGAGCACGATGTTCATGGGGCCATGGTGCCAGCCGGGTGCGACGACGTGACGGGCGGCGGCGTCCGGCACGGGACACATGTCACAGGTTCACGCCGGGCGGTGCCGGTTACGTTCGAGGGATGGAGAACCCGGAGAGCATACTCCGCCCGCTGCTCGTGGTCGGCGGCTCCGTCCTGCTGACCCTGGTCATCGGGTGGGCCACCGACCTGCTGCTGCGCAAGGCCGACGGACGGCACCCCGAGACGCCCCTGTGGGGACTGCTGCGCCGCGCCCGCATCCCCTACCAGCTCGTGCTGTGCGCGGCGCTGCTGAGAGGGACGTACGTCGAGGCACGGGTGTTCCCGGAGCACCAGGTGGGGGTCGGCCGGACACTGACGCTGGTGCTGATCGGCTCGGCGGCCTGGCTGGTGATCCGGATCGCCGGGGCCGTCGTCGAGACGTCGTACTCCCGCTACGCCCACGCCCACTCCCAGCGCGACCCGGCCCGGGTGCGGCGGGTGCGCACCCAGGTGTCGCTGATCATGCGGGTGGTCTCGGCGGTCGTCGGCGTCGTCGCCGTGTCGTCGATGCTGCTGACGTTCCCGGCGATGCGTACGGCGGGCACCTCGCTGCTGGCCTCGGCCGGTGTCCTCGGCATCGTGGCCGGTATCGCCGCGCAGTCCACGCTGGGCAACCTGTTCGCGGGGCTGCAGATCGCCTTCGGCGACATGGTGCGCATCGGCGACACGGTCGTGGTGAACGGCGAGTGGGGCACCGTCGAGGAGATCACGCTGACCTTCCTGACCGTGCGCACCTGGGACGAGCGCCGGATCACGATGCCGGTGTCGTACTTCACGTCCAAGCCGTTCGAGAACTGGTCGCGGGGCACCCCGCAGATGACCGGCGTCGTCTACTGGCACCTCGACCACACGGCCCCGCTGGACGCGATGCGCGAGCGGTTGCGGGACATCCTGCGCGGCTGCCCGGCCTGGGACGGGCGGGCCTACAACCTGACCGTCACGGACACCACCCCGACCACCATGCAGGTGCGGGCCCTGGTGACGGCGAAGGACGCGGACGACATCTGGACGGTGCGCGTCGAGGTGCGCGAGCAGATGATCCGCTGGCTGGCCGACGAGCACCCGTACGCCCTGCCCCGCGTCAACACGGCGGACGCGGACCGGCGCCCCGGCCGCGACGGCCTCCCCCGCTCCCGGCGCTCGCCGGACGGGGAGGCGCGCCGCTTCCCGCACCAGTCGCGCAAGGCCCTGTGAACCTTGGGCCCCGGGGCCACCGGCCGGGCGGCACGGTCAGCGCAGGCTGCGGACGTCCAGGTGACGCAGCACCCGGTCGACGATCTCCGGATCGGCCCCGGGTTCGCTGCGTGCCGCCAGCACCTCGTGGCGGGCGGCGCTGAGCATCTCGCTCTGGATGCGGCGGATCCGCTTCAGCCGCCGGGCCCGCTGCAGCTGCGCCTCGCGCCGTTCCTCGTCCCCGATGTCCGGACTGATCCGGATGCCGATGTCGAAGGCCCGCCGCAGCATCTGCTCGGACAGCTCCTCGGGGAGTTCCTCGACCGCCTCGATCTCCTTGAGCCGCTGCCTCGCCGCCTTCGCCGCGCGCACGGCGAGCGCCTTCTCGTAGTCCTTCTCGCGCTCGGTGTCCGCCCGTACCCCGAGCCGGTTCACCAGCCAGGGCAGCGTCAGGCCCTGGAGCAGCAGCGTCACCATGATCACCCCGAACGCGATGAAGACGAGCTCCTCCCGGTTGGGGAAGGGGGACCCGTCGTCGGTCGTCAGCGGGATCGCGAGCGCCAGGGCCACCGAGGCGACGCCCCGCATCCCGGACCACCACATGACGACGGTCTCCCGCCAGCTCGTCGGGATGTCCTCGTCGTGGTCGCGCCGGGTGTGCAGCCGCTGGGTCAGCCAGGTGGCCGGCAGCAGCCACAGCAGCCGTACGAGGATCACCACGCCGACGACCGCCCCGGCCCAGCCCAGCAGCTCCGTCCACCGCCCGGAGGCCGTGCGGACGGCGTTGTGCAGTTCCAGTCCGATCAGCCCGAAGGCGACGCCCGTGACGAGGGTGTCGACGACGTCCCAGACCGTGTGCCCGGCGAGCCGGGTCATCACGTCGTCGGCGCCGACCGCGTACTCGGCGAGGAACATGGCGGTGGTCAGCACGGCGAGGACTCCGGAGCCGTGCAGCTCCTCGGCCAGCACGTACGACGCGTACGGCACCAGCAGCGTCAGCCCGATCTGCAGGGTGGCGTCCCCCAGCAGGTCGAGCAGCTTGTTGGCGCCCCAGCCCAGCGCCAGGCCCACCGCGACGGCGACCACGGCGGACAGCACCAGGTCGAGCCCGGCCCTCCAGGGCGAGAAGGAACCGCTGACGGCCGCGGCGATGGCCACGTGGTAGAGCACGATGGCCGTCACGTCGTTGAAGAGCCCCTCGCCCTCCAGGATGGACACCAGGCGGCGCGGCAGCCCCAGCTGGCCCGCGACGGCGGTCGCCGCGACCGGGTCGGGCGGCGCCACCAGCGCACCGAGCGCGAAGGCGGCGGCGACCGGCAGACCCGGCACGATCGCGTGCGCCACGGCGGCCACGCACGCCGTGGTGACGAACACCAGCGCGACCGCCAGCAGGAAGATCGGGCGTCTGTTGGCCGCGAACTGCCGCCAGGAGGTGCGTCGCACGGCCGCGTACAGCAGCGGCGGCAGCAGCGCGGGCAGGATGAGTTCCGGCGGGATGTCGACGTTGGGCACGAAGTCGAGCAGCGCCAGGACGATACCGAAGACCGTCATCAGCACGGGCGCCGGCAGCCCGAGCCGGTCCCCGACCGGAACGCTCAGCAGGGCCCCGAGCAGCAGCACGAACAACAGGGCCAACTGATCCACGGTCACCGCTCCGGTGGGGTCTCGGCGTTCACACGGCGGGTTTCCAGCCTGCCATGCGACCGGCCCCACCGGCCGGTCCGGCTCGGCTCCTAGAGGACGCGCCGCATCGCGCGGTGGGGTATCCCCGCGTCGGGGAACTCCGGTCCGTAGACCTGGTACCCCAGTCGCTCGTAGAAACCCAGGGCGTGCGTCTGCGCGTGCAGGTCGACCGCGGTGAGCCCCCGCGCGCGTGCCGCCTCCTCGACGGCGCGCACCAGCGCGGCCCCGACGCCCAGTCCGCGGGCGTCCCGGGTGACGGCGAGCCGTCCGAGGGAGCCGACGGCCGGGTCCCCGTCGCCGTTCTTCGCCGCGGCGGCCGCGCCGTGCAGCAGCCGCCCGGTGCCGAGCGGTACGCCGTCCTCCCGGACCGCCAGGACGTGCACGGCACCGGCGTCGTGCGCGTCGTACTCGATGCCCTCCGGCACGTTCTGTTCGACGACGAAGACGTCCCTCCGCACCGCGAAGCACGCCTCCCGGTCGGTGGCGTCCTCGGCGACGCGCACCTCGTAGGCCGGGGTGCTCATACGTAGGTCTCCTCGCGGACCCGGTCCAGGGCCTGCTGGAGGTCCTCGGGGTAGTCGCTCGCGTACTCGACCCACTGCCCGTCGCCGGGGTGCTCGAAGCCGAGCCGTACGGCGTGCAGCCACTGGCGGGTCAGGCGCAGCCGCTTGGCGAGGGTCGGGTCGGCGCCGTAGGTGAGGTCGCCGACGCAGGGGTGGCGGTGGGCGGCCATGTGGACGCGGATCTGGTGGGTGCGGCCGGTCTCCAGCTTCACGTCGAGCAGGGAGGCCGCGCGGAACGCCTCGATGAGGTCGTAGTGCGTGACGGAGGGCTTGCCCTCGGCGGTGACCGCCCACTTGTAGTCGTGCTGGGGGTGGCGGCCGATGGGGGCGTCGATGGTGCCGCTGGTCGGATCGGGGTGGCCCTGCACGAGCGTGTGGTAGCGCTTGTCGACCGTGCGCTCCTTGAACTGGCGCTTGAGCGAGGTGTACGCCCGCTCCGACTTCGCCACCACCATCAGGCCGGAGGTGCCCACGTCGAGGCGGTGCACGATGCCCTGCCGCTCGGCGGCACCGGACGTGGAGATGCGGTACCCGGCGGCGGCCAGTCCGCCGATGACGGTCGGGCCGTTCCAGCCCGGGGACGGGTGGGCGGCCACCCCGACCGGCTTGACGATCACGACCACGTCCTCGTCGTCGTGCACGATCTCCATGCCCTCGACGGGCTCGGCGACCACCTGCACCGGTGCGGGCGCCTGGGGCATCTCGACCTCGAGCCAGGCGCCGCCGCGGACCCGCTCGGACTTGCCGACCACCGACCCGTCGACCTGGACCTTGCCCGCCGCGGCGAGTTCCGCGGCCTTGGTACGGGAGAAGCCGAACATGCGGGAGATGGCGGCGTCGACGCGCTCGCCCTCCAGGCCGTCGGGCACGGGCAGGGTACGGATCTCGGGAAGCGTGCTCACCCGTCGAGTATGCCGGACGGGGCGGACACTCCCGCACGCCCGTCCGGCCCGGGCCCTCAGTCCCGGTGGACGGTCCCGTCCGGGTCGAGGCCCCGGAAGGAGAGGATCACGATCAGGATGCCGCCGCAGACGATCGCCGAGTCGGCGAGGTTGAAGACGGCGAAGTGCTTGGGCGCGATGAAGTCGACGACCGCGCCCTCGAAGACGCCGGGCGAGCGGAAGATCCGGTCGGTGAGGTTGCCGAGCGCGCCGCCGAGCAGCAGGCCGAGCGCGACCGCCCACGGCAGGCTGTACAGCTTGCGGGCGAGACGGGCGATCACCACGATCACGACGGCGGCGATCACGGTGAAGATCACCGTGAAGGCCTCGCCGACGCCGAAGGCCGCGCCCGCGTTGCGGATGGCCGCGAGCCGCAGCCAGTCCCCGAGGATGTCGATGGGCTCGTGGTGCTCCAGCTTGGCGACCACGATCATTTTGCTGACCAGGTCGAGGAGGTACGCGAACACGGCGACCGCGAACAGCACCGCGATCCGGCGCCTGCCCTCGGGACGCTCCGGTGGCTGTGCCTGCTCGGCCTCGGGCCGCTCCTGCCCGTCCCCCGCCGCGTCCGGGGTGTCCGGCGTACCGATGATGCGCTCCGCCTCTGCCACGTGAGTCCCTCAGCCTAGGTACCTGACTGAGGACGAGGGTACGGCACGCCTTCCGCCCCGGACGTGCTCAGGACGTGTGCGGAGGCGGAACGGCGCGGTCGGCGCCGGCTCAGTAGCGGCGTTCCTGCTTCTGCTTGCACTCGACGCACAGGGTGGCTCGCGGGAAGGCCTGCATGCGTGCCTTGCCGATGGGGTTGCCGCAGTTCTCGCACAGGCCGTAGGTGCCCGCGTCGAGGCGTTCCAGGGCACGCTCGGTCTGGGTGAGCATCTCGCGCGCGTTGGCGGCCAGCGCCAGTTCGTGCTCGCGCGTGATGTTCTTGGTGCCGGTGTCCGCCTCGTCGTCGCCGGCGCCGTCCCCGGAGTCCCGCATCAGACCCTGCAGCGACCGCTCCGACTGGTCGAGCTCGGTGCGCAGCCGGTCCGCCTCGGACTGGAGTTCCCCGCGGGCCTCCTCGACCTCTGCCGGGGTCCAGGGGTCCTCGCCGGGGCGTACCGCGAGGTCACCGGGGTCCGCGGCGGCGCCGCGCGCCTTCGGGACCGCGGACTTGGCCGCCGTGGCCGTGCCAGGAGTCTTCTTCGCAACCACCGTCGTGGCTCCCGTCTGCTCCGCGGCCTCGGCCGCGCCCGCCTTCTTCACCGTGCTCTTCTTCGCCGTGCTCTTCTTGGCCGGCCCCTTGCCGGCCGCGTCCTCCTTCGCACCGGCCGTCTTCCCGGCAGCCGGCTTCCCGGCGACCGTCTTCCCTGCCGGCACCTTCTCGACCCCTGCCTTCTCGACCCCTGCCTTCTCGACCGCCGCCTTTCCGGCCGCCGCCTTCTTGTCCGTCGCCTTCCTGGCCGATGCCTTCTTGGCCGATGTCCCCTTCGCGGCCGTCCGCTCCGCGGAGGCCGCACCGCCCGAGGCGCCCGCACCCGCGGCTCCGCCGGATGCCGACTGCTGTACGGCGGTCTTCTTCGCCACCATGGCCGCGGCCCCTTCACATATTGTGATCTTGCGCGCGAATCGTGCTGGGACGATAAATCGACTCGAGTCCCGCGGCAACGGGGCACGCCGCCCGATTCGCCCGCCCACCGCGCGCCACGCGGCGGACCTGCATGCGTTGTGCCCAGCTCCCCGCCCGGTAATCCGCCGGCCCGGCCCCCGGCCGAGCCCGCCGGGAGCCGGACGCCCGAGCTCGGCATTCGGGTCACGCAGGGCCGCACGACGCCCCCACCTCGCCCCGCGCCGAAACCGGTCGGCCGCTGTCCGTGCGGCGCCGTACACTGGGTGGAGCGAAAAGCGTGGATGGGGACGAGTAGCGGCGTACGCAGCCCAGAGCGACCCGGGGACGGTGTGAGCCCGGGGGCGAGCGCGACGTGAAGATCACCCCGGAGCCGCCGGAGGAAAGCCCGACCCGAGGGACGGGCGAGTAGAACCGGCCTCGCTGCCCCAATGAGGGGGCTCACCGGCGCACACGACGCGCCGGGGGGCCAAGGAGGGTGGTACCGCGGGAGCGCGCCGCACACAGCGGCGTACGTAGCCTCTACGGCTCTCGTCCCTCCGACGGAAGGCAGTACGTCCGCCGGAGGAAGCTCGTTGAATACGCAGCCGCAGTACCGTCAGGTGCCCGCCCAGGTCGACCTGCCCGCGCTCGAACACGCGGTGCTCGACTTCTGGCGCGAGCAGAAGATCTTCGCCAAGAGCCTGGAGCAGTCCGAGGGCCGCCCCGAATGGGTGTTCTACGAGGGCCCGCCCACCGCCAACGGCATGCCGGGCGCCCACCACATCGAGGCGCGTGTCTTCAAGGACGTCTTCCCCCGCTTCCGCACCATGCGCGGCTACCACGTCGCCCGCAAGGCCGGCTGGGACTGCCACGGCCTCCCGGTCGAGCTCGCGGTGGAGAAGGAGCTCGGCTTCAACGGCAAGAAGGACATCGAGGCGTACGGCATCGCCGAGTTCAACGCCAAGTGCCGCGAGTCCGTGACCCGGCACACCGACGCCTTCACCGAGCTGACGACCCGCATGGGCTACTGGGTCGACCTCGACGACGCCTACCGGACCATGGACCCGGAGTACGTGGAGTCGGTCTGGTGGTCGCTGAAGGAGATCTTCAACAAGGGACTGCTGGTCCAGGACCACCGCGTCGCCCCCTGGTGCCCGCGCTGCGGCACCGGCCTGTCCGACCACGAGCTGGCCCAGGGCTACGAGACGGTCGTCGACCCCTCGGTCTACGTCCGCTTCCCGCTGACCTCCGGCCCCCTGGCCGGCGAGGCGGCGCTCCTGATCTGGACGACCACCCCCTGGACCCTCGTCTCCAACACCGCGGTCGCCGCGCACCCCGACGTGACCTACGTCGTCGCGACGAACGGTGAGGAGAAGCTGGTCGTCGCCGAGCAGCTGGTGGCCAAGGCCCTCGGCGAGGGCTGGGAGACCACCGGCCAGTCCTTCACCGGCGCCGAGATGGAGCGCTGGAACTACCAGCGCCCCTTCGAGCTGGTCGAGTTCCCCGAACCCGCGCACTACGTGGTGAACGCCGAGTACGTCACCACCGAGGACGGCACCGGTCTGGTCCACCAGTCCCCCGCCTTCGGTGAGGACGACCTCAAGGTCTGCCGCTCCTACGGCCTGCCCGTCGTCAACCCGGTCCGCCCCGACGGCACCTTCGCCGAGGACGTCCCGCTGGTCGGCGGCGTCTTCTTCAAGAAGGCCGACGAGAAGCTCACCGCGGACCTGGACAGCCGGGGCCTGCTGTTCAAGCACATCCCGTACGAGCACAGCTACCCGCACTGCTGGCGCTGCCACACCGCGCTGCTCTACTACGCGCAGCCGTCCTGGTACATCCGCACCACGGCGATCAAGGACCGTCTCCTGGCGGAGAACGAGAAGACCAACTGGTTCCCGGACTCGGTCAAGCACGGCCGGTACGGCGACTGGCTGAACAACAACATCGACTGGGCGCTCTCCCGCAACCGCTACTGGGGCACCCCGCTGCCCATCTGGCGCTGCGAGGACGACCACCTCACCGTCGTCGGCTCCCGCGCCGAGCTGTCGGAACTGACCGGCACCGACCAGTCCGCGCTCGACCCGCACCGCCCGTACATCGACGAGGTCACCTTCGCCTGCCCGCAGAACGGGTGCGGCAGGACCGCCACCCGCGTGCCGGAGGTCATCGACGCCTGGTACGACTCGGGTTCGATGCCGTTCGCGCAGTGGGGCTACCCGTACAAGAACAAGGAACTCTTCGAGTCCCGCTACCCGGCCCAGTTCATCAGCGAGGCCATCGACCAGACCCGCGGCTGGTTCTACACGCTGATGGCGATCGGCACCCTGGTCTTCGACAAGTCCTCGTACGAGAACGTCGTGTGCCTCGGCCACATCCTCGCCGAGGACGGCCGCAAGATGTCCAAGCACCTGGGCAACATCCTCCAGCCGATCCCGCTGATGGACCAGCACGGCGCCGACGCCGTGCGCTGGTTCATGGCGGCCGGCGGCTCCCCCTGGGCGGCCCGCCGCGTCGGCCACGGCACCATCCAGGAGGTCGTCCGCAAGACGCTCCTCACCTACTGGAACACGGTCGCCTTCCAGGCCCTGTACGCCCGCACCACCGGCTGGGCGCCGAGCGAGGCCGACCCGGCTCCCGCCGAGCGCCCGGTGCTGGACCGCTGGCTGCTGTCCGAACTGCACGCCCTCACCGACCAGGTGACCCAGGCGCTGGAGAGCTACGACACCCAGCGCGCCGGCAAGCTGCTGTCCGCGTTCGTCGACGACCTGTCCAACTGGTACGTCCGCCGCTCGCGCCGCCGCTTCTGGCAGGGCGACAAGGCCGCGCTGCGCACGCTGCACGAGGTCGTCGAGACGGTCACCAAGCTCATGGCCCCGCTGACCCCGTTCATCACCGAGCGGGTCTGGCAGGATCTGATCGTTCCGGTCACCCCCGGCGCCCCGGAGTCGGTCCACCTGGCCGCCTGGCCGGAGGCCGACCTCACCGCGATCGACCCGGAACTGTCGCAGCAGATGGTGCTGGTGCGCCGCCTGGTCGAGCTGGGCCGGGCCACGCGCGCGGAGTCGGGCGTCAAGACCCGTCAGCCGCTGCGCCGCGCGCTGATCGCCGCGACGGGCTTCGACGCGCTCTCCCCCGAACTGCACACGCAGATCACGGAGGAGCTGAACGTCGAGTCCCTCGCGTCGCTGAGCGAGGTCGGCGGCTCCCTGGTCGACACGACGGCGAAGGCCAACTTCCGCGCGCTGGGCAAGCGGTTCGGCAAGCGCGTCCAGGACGTCGCCAAGGCCGTCGCGGCCGCGGACGCCGCCGCCCTCTCCCTCGCCCTGCGCGAGGGCACGGCGTCGGTGGAGGTCGAGGGAGAGACGATCACCCTCGCTCCCGACGAGGTGATCATCACCGAGACGCCGCGCGAGGGCTGGTCGGTCGCCTCGGACTCGGGTGCGACGGTCGCCCTCGACCTGGAGATCACGGAGGAGCTGCGCCGGGCGGGCCTCGCCCGTGACGCGATCCGCCTGATCCAGGAGGCCCGCAAGAACAGCGGCCTCGACGTCGCCGACCGCATCGCCCTGCGCTGGACGGCCACGGACCCGGCGACCATCGCCGCCCTGACCGAGCACGCCGCGCTGATCGCCGACGAGGTCCTCGCGACGGACTTCACCCAGGGCGAGGCGGACGACACGTACGGTGCTCCGTTCACGGACGAGGGACTGTCCTTGGTGTTCCGCCTGCGTAAGCAGTAGCCGCCTGGACGCACCTGGGCCCGGCCTCCCTCACGCGAGGGGCGCCGGGCCCGGTGCTGTCCGTCGGTGCGGACCGACGGGTGACTTCGCTCGCCGGCGTTCGCCGGGTGCCTCCCCCGGAGGAGGTACCCCCAGCGCCCGCCCTCCCCCACGCTCGACTTCGCTCGCGCGGGGGACCCCATCGCCCCTGGGGGCACCTCCCGGGCCGTTCAGGCACTGGGGGCACGATCGCCCGCAGCTACGGAGGCGCGCAAAAGGGCGGGCCCCGGGTCAGAAACCCGGGGCCCGCCCTGAACGCTGCCGAAGGCTACGCCGTACTACGGATCAGTTGTCGTCCTCGTCGATCAGGAACCCCCGCATCGGCGAAGGCGCCTGCCCCATCGGCGACGGACCCTGCGGCCGCACCGGCGCCATCGGCTGGGTCATCGCCGGCGACATCTGCTGCTGCCCGCCGTAGGACGGACCGGACTGGCTCGGCCCGCCGCCCATCGACTGGTTGCCGCCGTAGGACGGGGCACTCGCGCCGGCCGGAGCCATCGAGGGCGCCGGGGACGGCGGCAGCGAGGCCGTCGCGGGCGTACGCGGCGGGGCGAGCGAGTCGTCCGCCTGGGTCTCCAGCTGACGCAGCTGCGACTCCAGGTAGGACTTCAGTCGCGTCCGGTACTCGCGCTCGAAGCCGCGCAGGTCCTCGACCTTGCGCTCCAGCGTGGCGCGAGCGGACTCCAGGGAGCCCATCGCGACGCGGTGCTTCTCCTGCGCGTCCCGCTCCAGGGCGTCGGCCTTGGCACGGGCGTCCCGCTCCAGACCCTCGGCACGCGAACGCGCCTCGCCGACGATCTTGTTGGCCTCGGAGCGCGCCTCGGCGATCGCCTGGTCGGCGGTCTGCTGGGCGAGCGAGAGGACACGGGCGGCGCTGTCGCCGCCGGGGCCGCCCTGACCGGGCAGGCCGGGGCCACCGGGGCCCTGCGGACCGCCCATGGGGCCGCCCATCGGACCGGGACCCATCTGGCCCTGCATCGGACCCGGGCCCTGGCCCATCGGCCCCGGACCCTGGCCCATCGGGCCGGGCCCCTGCGGGCCACCCTGACCGCCGGGACCGGCGGGCAGCTGCGGGGCACCGCTCGGCAGCTGGGGCGGACCACCCATGGGGCCACCCATCTGCTGCTGCGGCGGGCCCGATATGCCGGCGGGCACCGGAGCGCCGGGACCTCGCATGCCCTGCTGCGGCATGCCGCCCTGCTGTTGCGGGTGCTGCTGCTGATGCTGCTGATGCTGCTGCTGGTCCTGGGGCGGTTCCGGGGGCTTGCGCATGTTCTGCTGGTTCTGCGCAGCCGCGCGCGTCGCCGCGGCCAGTTTGGCGCGCAGGTCCTCGTTCTCGCGGAGCAGCCGGGTCAGTTCGGCTTCGACCTCGTCGAGGAAGGCATCGACCTCGTCCTCGTCATAGCCTTCTCGGAGGCGGACGGTCGTGAACTGCTTGTTCCGCACGTCCTCGGGGGTCAACGGCATCTCTTCACCTCAACGTAGTCGTCGGCATTCGGCAAGCCCGTATCTCTCTCATCGCTCACAGCCGGCTCACGATCGAGATCAGGATGTAGACGATGATCATCAGTACGAAGAAGGACAGGTCGAGCGCCACGCCCCCGAGACGCAGCGGCGGAATGAACCGCCGCAGAAGCTTCAACGGTGGATCGGTGACAGTGTAGGTGGCCTCCAGAACGACCACCATCGCCTTGCCGGGTTGCCACGAGCGGGCGAACTGGAAGACGTAGTCCATGACCAACCGGAAGATGAGCACGATGAGGAAGCACATCAGCGCGATGTAGACCACATCCAGGACCACGCTCATGACCTGTGCTTCCCTCTCCCCTGAACCATCTCTCGGACCCGTCCTCGGGTCCGTGCTCTTGCTCTAACCGGTCGTGCGTCTCAGCTCTGGTTGAAGAACCCGCCCTCTGCGATGCGGGCCTTGTCCTCCGCCGTGACATCGACGTTAGCAGGAGACAGCAGGAACACCTTCTGCGTCACCCGCTCGATACTGCCGTGAAGACCAAACACCAAACCGGCAGCAAAGTCGACAAGTCGCTTCGCATCTGTGTCATCCATCTCAGTGAGATTCATGATCACCGGCGTGCCCTCACGGAAGTGTTCCCCGATGGTACGGGCCTCGTTGTAGGTCCGGGGGTGAAGCGTGGTGATCCGGTAGGGCTCTCGTTCGGACACGACCTTGGGCATGATGACCGGTGCGCTCTTTTCCAGGCTTGCGCGTTCTTGTGTGATGGATGCCACGGGCGCGATGCGCGCCGGGCGGCCGGATTCCGCCGCGAGCGAAGCGGAACGGGCCACCGGCTCACGCTGCGCGGGCGGTTGGACGATTCGTACCTCTTCGTCCCTTTGGGGCTGGTGTGAACCGTGCGACTGGTGTGCCGGTTCGTGCCGCCGGTGATCCCGCTCGGGCTCCGGGTCCAGTTCGGGTTCGAAGTCGTCGTCGGGGTCGAACCCCCGGCCGTCGTACCCATCGTCCTCCACGAGGCCGAGGTAGACCGCCATCTTGCGCATCGCGCCGGCCATGCTCTGAGTCCTCCGCTCTGTGGTGGATCGGCTGACGACTGCCAAATGCCCGCGATCCACTAGGTCGTTGCCTCCGCCTTTCGGCGGTAATGACCATATTTTCTGCTGTGGTCCGACTTCTTGGCGACGTTACCCGAGCCTGGGGCGGACTCCGAGTACCGCGGTGCCGACGCGTACATGTGTCGCTCCGGCGGCCACGGCCTGCTCGAGGTCCGCGCTCATCCCTGCGGAAACCATGTTCGCAGCCGGATGGGCTCGGCGCAGGCGGGTCGACAAATCCATGAGGTGCTCGAACGCCGCCTGTTGGCGTCCGGCGTACTCACCGGTGAGCGGCGCCACGGTCATCAGCCCGTCGAGCCGCAGTCCGTCCGACCCGGCGACCAGGTCGGCCAACTCTTCGATTCCCGCGGGCGCGACGCCACCGCGCTCGCCGCGTGCGCTCTCCCCCGCGTCGAGCGCGACCTGGAGGAGCACCCCCACCTCGCGGCCGGCCCGCACCGCTTCCCTCGACAGGGCGGTGACGAGCTTGGCCCGGTCGACGGACTGCACGACATCCGCGTAACCGACCACGGAACGCACCTTGTTGGTCTGCAGCTGACCGACGAAATGCCACGAAAGCGGCAGATCCGAACAGGCGGCGGCCTTGGGGGCCGCGTCCTGGTCGCGGTTCTCGGCGACATGGCGCACACCGAGTTCCGAGAGAATGCGCACATCGTCGGCCGGGTAGGTCTTGGTGACCACGATCAGGGTCACCTCCTCACGGCGGCGGCCCGCGGCCTCGCACGCGGCGGCGATGCGCTCTTCCACTTTCGCCAGATTCCCGGCGAGTTCGTTCTTACGGTCCGTCATGCCCATCAGTCCAGCCAGACATAGCCCGCGAGCCGCCCGGTGGTGCGGTCGCGTCGGTACGAGAAGTGGTCCTTCGACTCCCGGGTGCACACCGGCGACTGCGCCAGGTCGCACACCCCGAGCCGCTCGAGCTGCGCGCGCACTCCGGCGCTCACGTCGAGGGCCGGAGTGCCCCAGCTCGTCACGGCGTGCGCCGCCGGTTCGGCGGCGGCGACCTCGGCGCGCATCCCCTCCGGCACCTCGTAGCACCGGCCGCACACGGCGGGTCCGGTGCGGGCGACGATACGGGCGGGGTCGGCGCCGAGTCCGGCCATGGCCCGTACGGCGGCGGGGACGACCCCGGCGACCAGGCCGGGCCGGCCCGCGTGGGCCGCGGCGGCGACGCCGGCGACGGGGTCGGCGAGCAGGACGGGTACGCAGTCGGCGGTGAGGACGGCGAGGGCGAGACCGCGCTCGGCGGTGACGACCGCGTCGACCCGCGGGACCGGGCGGTCCCCCCAGGGCGCGTCGACCACGGCGACGTCGGCCCCGTGCACCTGGTTCATCCAGACCACCCGGGCCGGGTCGACGCCCAGCGACTTCGCGGCCAGTTCGCGGTTGGCCGTCACGGCGGCCGGGTCGTCGCCGACCGCGCCGCCGAGGTTGAGCTCCTCGTACGGAACGGCGCTCACCCCGCCCCACCGGTCGGTGAAGCCGAAGTGCGCGCCGTTCACGGTGTCGCGCTGTCCTATCACTTCAGGAAGTCCGGCACGTCCAGTTCCTCGGCCGCGCTGTCCGAGTAGGTCCGCGACGGCGGGACCGGCGGCGGGGCGACCGGCGGCAGGTCACTGACCGGCTCGGGTGCCGGAACCGGCTCTGGCTCCTCCTTCGGCTTGACGCTGCCGAGCGAGCCGAAGGACGGGCGGCTCTCGGGCTGCCGTGCCGGGGCGGGCTCCTCGCGCTTGGCCGAGGCCGAGCCGAGGACGTTGTCCCGCTTGGCCGGCGGCTGGCCTCCGTCGAAGCCGGCCGCGATCACGGTGACCCGCACCTCGTCGCCGAGAGCGTCGTCGATGACCGCGCCGAAGATGATGTTGGCCTCGGGGTGCGCGGCCTCGCTGACCAGCTGGGCGGCCTCGTTGATCTCGAACAGACCGAGGTCGGACCCGCCGGAGATGGAGAGCAGCACACCGCGGGCGCCGTCGATGGACGCCTCGAGGAGCGGCGAGGAGATCGCCATCTCGGCCGCTGCCACCGCGCGGTCGTCGCCGCGGGCCGAGCCGATGCCCATGAGGGCCGAACCGGCCTCGGACATGACCGACTTGACGTCGGCGAAGTCCAGGTTGATCAGACCGGGCGTGGTGATGAGGTCGGTGATGCCCTGCACACCGGACAGCAGTACCTGGTCGGCGGACTTGAAGGCGTCGAGCACGCTGACCTGGCGGTCCGAGATGGACAGCAGCCGGTCGTTGGGGATGACGATGAGGGTGTCGACCTCTTCGCGGAGCTCGGCGATGCCGTCCTCGGCCTGGTTGGCGCGGCGTCGTCCCTCGAAGGTGAACGGGCGCGTGACCACACCGATGGTGAGGGCGCCGAGCGAGCGGGCGATGTTGGCCACGACGGGCGCCCCGCCGGTGCCGGTGCCGCCGCCTTCACCGGCCGTCACGAAGACCATGTCGGCCCCCTTGAGGACCTCCTCGATCTCCTCGCGGTGGTCCTCGGCGGCCTTGCGGCCGACGGCCGGGTTGGCTCCGGCGCCGAGTCCGCGGGTGAGTTCGCGGCCGACGTCCAGCTTGACGTCGGCGTCGCTCATCAACAGAGCTTGCGCGTCGGTGTTGATGGCGATGAACTCGACGCCCTTGAGACCGACCTCGATCATCCGGTTGATGGCATTGACACCACCGCCGCCGACACCGATGACTTTGATGACTGCGAGGTAGTTCTGCGGTGCTGCCACGTCGAAGGCCTCTCGCCTCGAGTTACGTGTCGTCGGATCACCGGAGCACTGATGCCCCGCGACCGACGACTGATGCCGAATGGGACGGTCCGTAGCGCCGACCCGAACCCTAACGCTGAAGTTTAGGGTTACCAGTGTGTCTGTTCCTTGGAGTCTTCTGAACAGGACACTAAGTCGACAAGTGGCGCGCGTTCAACGAACACGCCGAACCTCCCGTTTTTCTTTTCACCCTATGTGATCAGCCGTAGCGCTGCCCAACCAGGGTGCTGGCCTGCACGTATACCCGTCAACTCCCCGATGACGCCGGTGCGGTGGGAACACTGACGTCGAAGTGCCGCGCGTCGGGCGTCGCTTTCATCAGCGCGGTGAGCACCCGGGCCTTGCGCTCGCCCTGCTCACCGCTCCCCCAGGCCACGGTCCGGCCGTCGGCGAGCTCCAGCGAGATGTCGTCGTAGGAACGGACCTTGACCTGGCGGGTCCGCCGCGCGACCGCGTCCGGGACGCTCCCGGCCACCCGTACCGCCTCGCGCACCAGACGGTCCTCGCCGAAGCGGCGCAGGCTCGCCGCGGCCGGACCCGAACGCGCAGGCTCCAATTTCAGCGCGGGCACGCCTTTCGGGGCCTGGGAAACCGTGGCGAATCGGACGCCTTCTTCGTCCACTTCGATGAAGTTTCGGCCTTTTTGCACCACCATAACCGGAGTGCGCTCCGTCACTTTCAACGCGATTCCGTGCGGCCAGGAACGCACCACGTCGACTTCGTCGATACGGGGCAATTTCCGGCTCAGCCGGTCCGCGATCGCCTCGGTGTCGACGGAGGCCAGTGCGTCCCCGACGGGCACGTCGGCGGCCTCGCGGACCTGGGCCGGCGTCAGAACGCGGGTGCCGGAGACCGACACCCGTTCCACACGGAGCCAGTTCGACCCGTACAGCACCCACAGCGTCACACCCCCGGCGAGCACGAGCACGCCGGTCAAGATGATGATCGTACGAAGACGGGGCAGCCTGAACCGCCTCGCGCCGGGCGGGCCGGACGACTCCTGCTGGCGTTCACCGCGTTCGGCGGTGGTCGGTCCGGCCACGCGCACTCCCTTTCCTGGCTCCGTTCACCTCCGGGGCGCCTCGGTCGGTGCCGACAGCCCGACCGTGCTCAACCCTTCGGGCCTCCGCGCGCTCGCCCTGTCGGCACCGACGCGCCCCTTCGGCTCACTCGCCGGTACGTTCCCTAGCGGTGTGCGCGGCCGGCGATCGCCTCGTACACCATGCCGACGAGGAGGTCGTCGGCGTCCCGGCGGCCGAACTCGGCGGCGGCGCGGGACATCTCGTACAGCCGGTGCGGATCGGCGAGCACGGGCAGGACGTTCTGCTGCACCCACTCGGGCGTCAGTTCCGCGTCGTCGACCAGCAGACCGCCACCGGCCTTCACCACCGGCTGGGCGTTGAGCCGCTGTTCGCCGTTGCCGATGGGCAGCGGGACGTAGGCGGCCGGGAGTCCGACGGCGGAGAGTTCGGCGACGGTCATCGCGCCCGCGCGGCAGAGCATCATGTCGGCCGCGGCGTACGCGAGGTCCATCCGGTCCAGGTAACTTACCGGGATGTACGGGGGCATGCCCGGCATCTGGTGCACCTGCGGCAGTTCGTTCTTCGGGCCGACCGCGTGCAGGATCTGGATACCGGCCTGCTGGAGCCAGGGCGCGACCTGCTGCACCACCTCGTTGAGGCGCCGGGCGCCCTGCGAGCCGCCGGTGACCAGCAGCGTCGGCAGGTTGGGGTCGAGCCCGAACGCCGCGCGGGCCTCGGGGCGCGCGGCGGCGCGGTCGAGGGTGGCGATGGAGCGGCGCAGCGGGATGCCGATGTAACGGGCGTTGCGCAGCTTGCTGTCGGGCGTGGAGACGGCGACCTGGGCCGCGTACCGCGAGCCGATCTTGTTGGCCAGGCCGGGACGGGCGTTGGCCTCGTGGATGACGATCGGCACACCGAGCCGCTTGGCCGCGAGGTAGCCGGGCAACGCGACGTAACCGCCGAAGCCCACCACGCAGTCCGCCTTGGTGCGCTCCAGGATCTGCTCGGTCGCCTTGATGGTGCCGCGCAGCCGGCCCGGGACGGTGATCAGCTCGGGCGTGGGCTTGCGCGGCAGCGGAACGGCCGGGATCAGCGCCAGCTCGTAACCGCGCTCGGGCACCAGCCGGGTCTCCAGGCCGCGTTCCGTGCCCAGGGCCGTGATGCCCACGGTCGGATCCTGCCTGCGCAGGGCGTCCGCGAGGGCGAGCGCGGGCTCGATGTGGCCCGCGGTTCCTCCGCCGGCGAGTACGACATGCACCGAAATTCACCGCTCTCCGGACGAGCGCGCCGCCGAGGCACGTCGTCGCATCGTGTTCCGACTCCGGGGGGTCCGCTTGGACCCGGAGCCCCCGGTTCCCCCCGTTCCCCGCTTTCTACCAAAGCGAGGTTGCCGCAGCGCAAGCGCCGCCCGCGCACCGGGCTCGTCGCGTGCGAAGGCGATGAGCAGGCCGATGGCGAACATGGTCGGCAGCAGGGCGGATCCTCCGTAGGAGAACAACGGGAGGGGAACACCGGCGATCGGCAGCAGTCCGAGGACCGCACCGATGTTGATCACGGCCTGCGCCATGATCCAGGTGGTCACGCCTCCCGCGGCATACCTGACGAAGGGGTCCTCCGTGCGTCCGGCCACGCGGATACCCGCATAGCCTAGAGCCGCGAACAGGGCGAGCACCGACAGCGTCCCCGCCAGGCCCAGTTCCTCACCGGTGACGGCGAAGATGAAGTCGGTGTGCGCTTCGGGGAGTTCGCCCCATTTCTCCACACTGGCACCGATCCCGGACCCGAACAGCCCGCCCGAGGCGAGGGCGTAGATGCCGTGCACGGCCTGCCAGCAGGAGTCGCCCGGACCGGGGTCGGTGGCGCCGATGCAGTTCAGCCGGGCCATGCGGTTGGGGCTGGTCTTGATGAGGATCACACCGAGCAGCGCGGCGACCGAGAGCACCCCGGCGAACAGCCGGGTGGGCGCACCCGCCAGCCACAGCAGACCGAAGAGGATCGCCGTGAGGATGATCGCCGTCCCCATGTCGCCGCCGATCATGATCAGCCCGAGCAGCATGAACGCGGCCGGCACCAGCGGGACGAGCATGTGCTTCCACTGGGTCAGCATCTTCTTGTCCTGCTTGCGCGCGAGCAGGTCGGCGCCCCACAGCACCAGGGCGAGCTTGCCGAACTCGCTCGGCTGGATCTGGAAGGAGCCGCCCAGAGAGATCCAGTTCTGGTTGCCGTTGACCGACATCCCTATCCCCGGCACCTGCACGAGGACCATCAGGAAGACGGCCCCGGCGAGAATGGGGTAGGCCAGCGCCCGGTGCAGTTTCACCGGCATCCGCATGGCGGCCACCAGCAGCCCGGTGCCGATCAGGGCGGCCAGGAACTGCTTGCGGAAGAAGTACGAGCCGGGCAGGGAGAGCTGGAGCGCGGTGATCTGGGAGGCCGAGTAGACCATCACCAGACCGAGCACGGTGATCATCAGGCTGCCGCCGAAGATCAGGTAGTACGCGGTCAGCGGCCGGTCCCAGGCGCGGCGCAGGCGGAGGTAGAGGCCGAGGGCCGGGTTCTCGTGCGGCGGCCCCGACGGGGCCGGCCGCTTGACGGCCCGCTGCACGGGCGGGCGTCCGGTGCGGCTACCGGGCATCGCTGCCTCCGCTGTACATCGGCCTGGACCGTCCCACGCGTCCCTCCCGAGATCACCCGGCGCAGGAGTGGCCGGGTCAGGCGCCGAGTCCGCGAACGGCTTCCGCGAACGCGTCACCGCGCTTGTTGTAGTTGGTGAACATGTCCATGGAGGCACAGGCCGGAGCCAGCAGCACCGTGTCGCCGGGCCGCGCGAGCCGCCGCGCCTCCTGGACGGCCTGGAGCATCGCCCCAGTGTCGGTCCGGTCGAGGTCGACCACGGGTACTTCCGGCGCGTGTCGCGCCAGGGCTTCGCGGATCAGGGCGCGGTCGGCGCCGATGAGGACGGCGCCGCGCAGCCGCTTCGCCGCCCCGGCGACCAGTTCGTCGAAGGTGGCGCCTTTCGCCAGTCCGCCCGCGATCCACACGATCGACTCGTACGCCGCCAACGAGGCTTCGGCGGCATGGGTGTTGGTGGCCTTGGAGTCGTCCACGTACGCCACCGAGTCGACGTCGGCGACGTGCGCGATGCGGTGGGCGTCGGGCGTGAAGGCCCGCAGTCCGTCGCGGACGGCGGCGGCGGGGACGCCGTAGGCGCGGGCGAGGGCCGCCGCGGCGAGGGCGTTGGCGATGTTGTGCGGGGCCGGCGGGTTCACGTCGGAGACCTCGGCGAGCTCCTGGGCGTTCTTCTGCCGGTTCTCCACGAAGGCGCGGTCGACCAGGATGCCTTCCACGACGCCGAGTTGGGAGGGGCCGGGGGTGCCCAGGGTGAAGCCGATCGCCCGGCAGCCCTCCTCGACGTCGGCCGCGCGGACGAGGTCCTCGGTGGACGGCTTGTCGGTGGCGTCGGCGTTGTAGACGCAGGCGACGCGATTTCCCTCGTAGATACGGCCCTTGTCGGCGGCGTACGCCTCCATGGAGCCGTGCCAGTCGAGGTGGTCGGGGGCGAGGTTGAGCACCGCGGCCGAGTGGGCGCGCAGGGAGGGCGCCCAGTGGAGCTGGTAGCTGGACAGCTCCACGGCGAGGACGTCGTACTCCTCCTCGCCGGTGACCGCGTCCAGCAGCGAGACGCCGATGTTGCCGACGGCGGCCGTGCGCAGACCGGCCGCCTTCAGGATGGACGCCAGCATCCGGACGGTGGTCGTCTTGCCGTTGGTGCCGGTGACGGCCAGCCAGGGCGCGGCGTCGGGGCCGCGCAGGCGCCAGGCCAGTTCGACGTCGCCCCAGACCGGGACGCCCGCTTCACGTGCCGCCGTGAACAGCGGCTTGTCCGGCTTCCAGCCGGGCGCGGTGACGATCAGCTCGGTGCCTTCGGGGAGCGTGTCCCCGTCACCGAGGCGCACGGTGACGCCGAGCGCCTCGAGTTCGGCCGCCTGCGCCCGCGCGCGCTCGTCGTCGCCGTCGTTGACGACGGTGACGTGCGCGCCGAGGCCGTGCAGGACCTTGGCCGCCGGGACGCCGGAGACGCCCAGTCCGGCGACGGTGACGTGCTTGCCCGTGAAGTCCGAAGGCACCGAGGAGGTCACTTGTCCGCTGCCCATCCCGCGTAGAAGAGGCCGAGTCCGACGATCACGCAGATGCCCTGGATGATCCAGAAGCGGACCACGACAAGGACCTCGGACCAGCCTTTGAGTTCGAAGTGGTGCTGGAGCGGCGCCATCCGGAAGACCCGCTTGCCGGTCATGCGGAAGGAGCCGACCTGGATGACCACCGACATGGTGATCAGGACGAACAGGCCACCGAGGATGGCCATCAGCAGCTCGGTGCGCGAGCAGATCGCGAGACCCGCGAGCACACCGCCGAGCGCGAGCGAACCGGTGTCGCCCATGAAGATCTTGGCCGGCGAGGTGTTCCACCACAGGAAGCCGAGGCAGGAACCCATCAGCGCGGAGGCGACCACGGCCAGGTCGAGCGGGTCGCGCACCTCGTAGCAGGCGCCCGGGTTGGTCAGGGTCAGCGCGTTGGCGCAGGACTCCTGGAACTGCCAGACGCCGATGAAGGTGTAGGCGCCGAAGACCAGGACGGAGGCGCCGGTGGCCAGGCCGTCGAGGCCGTCGGTGAGGTTCACGCCGTTCGACATGGCGAGGATCATGAACAGCGCCCAGACCACGAACAGCACCGGGCCGATGGCCCAGCCGAAGTCGGTGATGAACGACAGCTTGGTGGACGCCGGGGTGTTGCCGCGGTTGTCCGCGAACTGGAGCGCGAGGACCGCGAAGGCGATGCCGACGATGAGCTGGCCGGCCATCTTCGCCTTGGCCCGCAGGCCCAGCGAACGCCGCTTGACGATCTTGATGTAGTCGTCGAGGAAACCGACCAGGCCCATGCCGACCATGAGGCCCAGCACCAGCAGGCCCGAGAAGGTCGGCCCCGCGTCGGCCTCCTCGTCCAGGTAGCCGGTGATCACCTTGGCCAGGAAGTAGGCGATGACCGTCGCCAGGATGAAGGCGATACCACCCATGGTCGGCGTACCGCGCTTGCTGGCGTGCTCGCGCGGGCCGTCGTCGCGGATGTACTGGCCGTAGCCCTTGCGGGCCAGCAGCTTGATCAGCAGCGGGGTGCCGACCAAGGTCAGGAAGAGGCCGATGACTCCCGCGAACAGGATCTGCTTCATCATCGGGCGGCGACCTCACCCTCGGCGCCGGTCTCGAGCAGCGCCGAGGCGACGCTCTCCAGACCCACCGAACGGGACGCCTTCACGAGGACGACGTCCCCCGGGCGCAACTCGCTGCGCAACAGGTCGATCGCCGCCTGTGCGTCGGACACGTGCACCGACTCCTCACCCCACGAACCCTCGTTATATGCGCCCAGTTGCAGCCATCGGGCTTCCCTGCCCCCGACCGCGACGAGCTTGCTGACGTTGAGCCGGACGGCGAGCCGTCCGACCGCGTCGTGCTCGGCGAGCGCCTCGTCCCCGAGCTCGGCCATCTTGCCGAGCACCGCCCACGTGCGACGCCCCTTTCCCATGGCGACCAGCGCACGCAGCGCGGCCTTCATGGACTCGGGGTTCGCGTTGTAGGCGTCGTTGACGACCGTCACGCCGTCCGGGCGCTCGGTGACCTCCATCCGCCAGCGGGAGAGGGAGCCCGCATCGGAGAGCGCGGTGGCGATCTCGTCTGCGGACATGCCCAACTCGTGGGCGACGGCGGCCGCGGCGAGCGCGTTCGACACGTGGTGCTCACCGTACAGGCGCATGGTCACATCACTTGCACCGGAGGGTGTGTGAAGCCTGAAGGAAGGCTGTCCGCTGTCCGTGAGTCGCACGTTCTCGGCGCGAACGTCCGCTTCGTCGGACTCTCCGAAAAGGATCACCTTCGCCTTCGTACGGGAGGACATGGCACGTACGAGGGCGTCGTCCGCGTTGAGGACCGCGACGCCGCCCTCCTCGGCCGGTGGAAGCGCCTCGACGAGTTCGCCCTTGGCCTGGGCGATCTGCTCCCGGCCGCCGAACTCGCCGATGTGGGCGCTGCCGACGTTGAGGACGAGGCCGATCCGCGGCGGGGTGAGTTCGGTCAGGTACCGGATGTGGCCGATGCCGCGGGCGCCCATCTCCAGGACGAGGAACTTCGTCTCCTCGGTGGCGGTGAGGGCGGTCAGCGGCAGCCCGATCTCGTTGTTGAGCGAGCCCGGCGTGAACACCGTCGGCGCCTTGCGCCCAAGGACCTGTGCGATGAGGTCCTTGGTGCTGGTCTTGCCGGCGGATCCGGTGAGTGCGACGAGGGTGGTGCCGAGGCGCCGCACGACGTGGCGGGCCAGGGCGCCGAGGGCGGCCTGGACGTCGTCCACGACGATCGCGGGCACACCGACGGGCCGGGAGCCGAGCACGGCCACCGCACCCGCCTCCACGACGGCCGACGCGAAGTCGTGGCCGTCCACGCGCTCGCCGACGAAGGCGACGAAGAGGCTGCCGGGCACCGCTTCCCGGGAGTCCCGGACCACCGGCCCGGTGACCTCGACGGACGCGTCCGGTATGTCGTGCATCTGCCCGCCGACGACGTCTGCGATCTCGGCGAGGGAGAGGGCGATCACAAGTTCATCCCCTGGGTCTTCAGGATTTTCATCCCTGGGTCTTCCGGATGGCTTCGCGAAGCACCTGGCGGTCGTCGAAGGGGCGGACCACTCCGGCGATGTCCTGGCCCTGCTCGTGGCCCTTGCCCGCCACCAGCACGGTGTCGCCGGGCTCGGCCCGGGCGACGGCGGCGGCGATCGCGGCGGCCCGGTCCTCGAAGACCTGGACCTCGCCGCGCTCGTGCGCGGGCACGGACGCCGCGCCCCGGAGCATGGTGGCGAGGATGGCCAGGGGGTCTTCGGAACGGGGGTTGTCGGAGGTCAGGACGGCCGTGTCGGCGAACCGGGCCACGGCGGCGCCCATCGGCTCCCGCTTGGTGGTGTCCCGGTCGCCGCCGCAGCCGAGCACGGCGTGCAGCTTGCCCTCGGTCACCTTGCGCAGGGCCCGCAGCACGGACTCGACGGCGTCGGTCTTGTGGGCGTAGTCGACCACCGCGAGGTAGGGCTGGCCCTCGTCCACGCGCTCCAGCCGGCCCGGCACCCCCGGCACCGCGCCGATGCCGTCGGCGGCGGTCTGCGGGTCGAGGCCGGCGGCGGCCAGCGCGGCGATCGCGGCGAGGGTGTTGGCCACGTTGAAGGGACCGGCCAGGGGCGACCTGGCGCTGATCCGCTCGTCCTTGGGGCCGACCGCGGTGAACGTCGAGTCCATCGGTCCGACCCGGACGTCCTCGGCGCGCCAGTCGGCGTCGGGGTGGCCCTCGGCGGAGTAGGTGACGACGGGGACCGTGGCCTCGTTCGCGAGCCGGCGGCCGTACTCGTCGTCGGTGTTGACGACCCCGAGCCTGCTGCGCTCCGGCGTGAACAGCTGCGCCTTGGCCTGGAAGTAGTCCTCCATGCCGGAGTGGAACTCCATGTGCTCCGGGCTGAGGTTGGTGAACACCGCGACGTCGAAGACGCAGGCGTCGACCCGGCCGAGCACGAGGGCGTGGCTGGAGACCTCCATGGCGACCGCCTCGGTGCCGCGCTCGCGCATGACCGCGAACAGGGCCTGGAGATCGGTGGCCTCGGGCGTGGTGCGCTCGGACTTGATGCGTTCGTCGCCGATGCGCATCTCGACCGTGCCGATGAGCCCGGTGGTCCGCGCGGTGCGCAGGCCGCCCTCGACGAGGTAGGCGGTGGTGGTCTTGCCGGAGGTGCCGGTGATGCCGATCCGGAGGAGATCGCGGCCGGGGTGGCCGTAGATCGTGGCCGCCAGCTCGCCCATCCGCGCGCGCGGGTCGTCGACGACCAGCGCCGGCAGTCCGGTCGCGGCGACGCGCTCCGCGCCGGCCGGGTCGGTCAGCACGGCGGCGGCGCCGAGACCGGCGGCCTGGGTGACGAAGTCGGCGCCGTGGGCACGGGCTCCGGGGAGGGCGGCGTACAGGTCACCGGGGCGGACGGCGCGGGAGTCATGGGTGATGCCCGTGACCCCGACGGTGCTGTCCGGCGCGACGACACCCAGCTGATCGGCGAGTTCCGCGACGGGTGTGGCGGAGACCTGCACCGGCCGGGGCGGTCCCGGATATGTCACGGGGTGGCCCTTCTGGGTGGATTGGGACTGATCAGCGTGTGGCACGGCGGTGAGCGTACCGGGAGTACCCGCTTCCGGGCGAAGCGAGGGGTGGGGGTCGCTCTGGTTCCCGGGATCCGGGGTGATCGTTGTCACGGATGGTTCCTGGTGGCTCGGTGCTGGCTCGGTGCTGGGTCTGTCGGCGTCTCTCGGCCGGTCAGGGCTTGAAGGCGACCGGGAGGTTGGCTGGGGCGGCCCCGGTCGGCGGGACCTGAAGGGTCTTCAGGGCGAACTCCATGACCTGCTTGTAGATGGGGCCGCAGATCTGGCCGCCGAAGTAGCTGCCCGCGGTGGCGTTCTGGATGGCGCAGTAGACGGTGACGCGGGGCTGGTCGGCGGGGGCGAACCCGGCGAACGACGAGGTGTAGCCGCGGTACTTGCCGGTGGCCGGATCCACCCGGTTGGCCGTGCCCGTCTTGCCCGCCACGCGGTACCCGGGGATGCGCGCCTTGGTGCCGGTGCCTTCCTCGTCGTCGACGACGGACTCCAGCATCTGCGCGAGGGTCTTGGCGGTCTTCTCGCTGATCACACGAGTCTTCTCGGGCTCGGGGGCCGGGGTGAAGCGCCCGTCGTCCCCCTTGGTGCCGCGTACGAGCGTGGGTTCCACACGGACGCCGCCGTTGGCGATCGTCGAGTACACGGAGGCCGCCTGGAGCGCGGTCACGGAGACGCCCTGGCCGAAAGGGATCGTGTACTGCTGCGAGGTCGACCACTGGTCGGGCGGCGCGAGGATGCCTTTGGTCTCACCGGGGAAGCCGAGCCCGCTGTACTCGCCGAGACCGAACTTGCGCAGGTAGGAGTAGAGCACCCGGTTGGCCTCCTGCTGGGTCCTGCCCAGTTCGCCGGTGGCCATGATCGTGCCGATGTTGCTGGACTTGGCGAGCACGCCGTTGAGCGTGAGGTGCCAGGTGGGGTGGTCGATGTCGTCCTTGAAGAGCCGGTCGCCGCGCTTGAGCCGGTTGGGGACGGTGAGGCGGGTCTCCGGCGTGGCGACGTTCTCCTCCAGCACGGCCGCCATCGACAGCACCTTGGCGGTGGACCCGGGCTCGAAGGCGTCCTGGAGGGCTCCGTTGCCGAGCGCGTCGGGGTCGGCGTGGGCCAGGTCGCCCGGGTCGAAGCCGGGCGAGTTGGCCAGGGCCAGGATCTCGCCGGTGCGGGTGTCCTGGACGATGACGTAGCCGCCGTCCGCCTTGGACTTCTCCACCTGCCGGCTGATGGCGTCCTGCGCGGCCCACTGGATGTCGCGGTCGATGGTGAGCTCGACGTCACTGCCGGGCACGGCGCGCGTCTCGCTGGCGTCGGCGGTGGGCACCTGGCGTCCGCCGGACTGCACGTAGCGGATCTCGCCGTCCTTGCCGGCCAGCGTCTTGTCGAGCTGCCGCTCGAGGCCGCCGCCGCCCTTGCCGTCGGCGCCGACCCAGCCCAGGATGCCGGCGGCGAGGTCGCCGCCCGGGTACACGCGTTTGCTGCTCGGGTCGGCGAGGACACCCGCGAGGACGTTGACGGCGGACTTGTCCGTCTCGGCCTTCTTGCCGAGCGCGGTCTTCAGGTCCTTGATCTGGTTCCAGACCTGCGGGGTCTGCCGCTGGGCGAGCCGGACGTACCGCAGTTTCCTGTTCTCGGGACGGAGCCGGTCGACGAGTTCCCGCTGGTCCATGCCGAGGATCGGCGCGAGGAGCGCCGCCGCCTGTTCGGGGCCGTCGCCGATCTTCAGCGCCTCGCGGGTGAACATCGTGGGGTCGGCCGTGATGTCGTACGCGTCCACGGTGGCCGCGAGGGCGACGCCGTTGCGGTCGGTGATGCCGCCGCGGTCGGCGGTCAGGGTGTGGACGACGTAGCGGTTCTGCTCGGCCTTGGCGGTGTAGGTGCCGGCGTCGACGGCCTGCACCTGGAGCAGCCGTACGACGAAGGCGGCCAGGACGAGGGTCAGCGCGAGGGCGACCATGCGCAGCCGGGGCCGGGGGCTGCCCAGCCGGATGGTGCGGGGCGCGCCCGGCCGCCGGGGCGGGGCGGGCCGCCGGGACGGGCGGGCGCCCGGTCCGGGCTGCCGTCGGCCGCCGGGGCGGTCGGGCCTCGCGGGTCCGGGCACACGGCGGCGCGGCGGTTGCCTGTCGGACACTTCCGTCACCTGCCGGGGGTCGGGGTCGGGGTGGCTGGGGCGGACAGCCCGATCAGTGCTTCCGGGGCGAGGACGAGCGGAGCGGCGGCGGTCGCCGCCGCCGGACGGGGCGAGCCCTTGACGGTGCCGTCGGGGGCGAGGAAGGCGGGGTCTCCGCCGGGCACCATGCCGAGTTCGCGGGCACGGTACTGGAGGGCCTGCGGAGCGGAGTAGGCGTCGATGTCCCGCTGCAGCGCCTGCTCCTCGTCGGTGAGGCTCTTCGTCTCCTGCTCGAGGTCGTCCAGCTGGAACGAACCCTCGCTCAGGGCGGAGTTCAGGACCAGGAGCCCGATGAGTCCGCCGCCCAGCAGGAGGACGACGAGGAGGACGAAGGGCGCCCGGGCGGCCCGGGCACGTCCGCTGCCGGGCGGGAGGAGCCGGGCGAGCCGGGCGGCCCTCCCCCTCAGCTGGGGTTTCCCGCTCACTCGCCCTCCCCTCGACCCGGCTGGCACACCCGGGCCCGCCTGGTCTGCCTCACTCGTTTCACCCGATGGACTCCCTGATCCGCTCGGCTCCCCGCAGCCGTGCCGGTGCCGCCCGCCGGTTCTCGGTGATCTCCTCCTCGGTGGGAAGTTCGGCACCGCGCGTGAGCAGCTTGAGGCGGGGCGCGTAGCGTTCGGGCACCACCGGCAGTCCGGGCGGCGCGGTGTTGGCGGCGCCGGCCGCGAACACCTGCTTGACCAGCCGGTCCTCCAGGGAGTGGTACGACAGCACGGCGATCCGTCCGCCCACGGCGAGCGCCTCGACGGCGGCCGGGATCGCCCGTTCCAGGACGGACAGCTCACCGTTGACCTCGATGCGCAGGGCCTGGAAGGTGCGCTTGGCCGGGTTGCCGCCGGTGCGCTTGGCGGCCTGCGGCAGGGCGGCGCGGATCAGCTCCACCAGCCGGGCGCTGTTGCTGAACGGCTCCTTCTCGCGCTCCCGCACGATCGCGGAGACGATCCGCTTGGCCTGCTTCTCCTCGCCGTAGGCCCGCAGGATGCGGACGAGTTCGCCCGGGGGGTAGGTGTTGAGGACCTCGGCGGCGCTCATGCCGGTCGTCTGGTCCATGCGCATGTCGAGCGGGGCGTCCTGGGCGTAGGCGAAGCCCCGGTCGGCCTCGTCGAGCTGCATGGAGGAGACACCGAGGTCGAACAGCACGCCCTGGACGCGGGGGACGCCGAGCCGGTCGAGGACGTCGGGCAGCTCGTCGTAGACGGCGTGGACCAGGGTGGCGCGTTCCCCGTACGGGGCGAGCCGTTCGCCGGACAGGCGCAGGGCTTCCTTGTCCCGGTCGAGGGCGACGAGACGGGCCTCGGGGAAGCGGTCGAGCAGTGCCTGGCTGTGTCCGCCGAGCCCGAGCGTGCAGTCCACCACCACGGCTCCCGGCTCCTGGAGGGCGGGTGCCAGCAGGTCCAGGCACCGCTGGAGCATCACCGGGACGTGTCGACTCTGGCTCAAGTGGGACGGCCTCTCGGGTCCGGCACGGCGTCACGCACCGCTGGGTCCCCTCCCGCTCGCTCGTGAAGGGGAGGCCTGCCGGCGCCAAAAGCGTCAGCCGGCCGGGAGCGGGAGGAGGCCGAGCCGTACGTACGCGCCGCGCACGTGGGGAGATCTGGTGGGACATCGCCCAGGTCTCCGGGGTGTTCAGTCCAGCAGGGAGAGCTTGGCCTCCCGCTTCGCGTCACTTTAGTCCACCCTGTCGCCCGGTCAATCAACCGGCCTGCGCGTCGCGGACACCGGCGCACGCAAACCGGTACGGCGAGGCTTTCCACCCGTACAGGCGCATTCTCACGCCCTGTGGATTGGCTCACAACAAGCCGTGATGGCGTTCTTTGTCCCTCTTCACAGCGGGCTCCGGGCACGAGCGGCCAGTAACGTCATGGTTATGACGACTTCCGCATCGGTTCCCACAGGTTCAGAATCCGCCACAGTCGGCGACAGCACCGTCACCGACCGGCTCGTCGAGGCGAACGCACGGTACGCCGCCGCGTTCACCGATCCCGGGATGGACGCCCGCCCGGTCCAGCGCGTCGCGATCGTGGCCTGTATGGACGCACGGCTCGACCTGCACGCCGCGCTCGGCCTCGATCTCGGTGACTGCCACACCATCCGCAACGCGGGCGGTGTCGTCACCGACGACGTGATCCGCTCCCTCACCATCAGCCAGCGGGCGCTGGGCACCCGCAGTGTGGTCCTCATCCACCACACCGGCTGCGGCATGGAGACCATCACCGAGGACTTCCGGCACGACCTGGAGCTGGAGGTCGGCCAGCGTCCCGTGTGGGCGGTGGAGTCCTTCCGGGACGTCGAGCAGGACGTCCGCCAGTCGATCGAGCGGGTGCGCACCTCACCGTTCCTGCTGCACACCGACGACGTGCGCGGCTTCGTCTTCGACGTGAGGACGGGCCGGCTCAGCGAGGTCACGTCCGTCTGACCCTCGCCGCCTCGGCCGCCTCGGCCGCCTCCGCGCCGGTGGCCCCCGCCGCGCAAGACCCGCAAAGGCCGTAAGAACCGACATATCGAGGTCAGTTGTCCACAGGCGAGTGACACTAATCGGTAACGGCGGCAAGAATGCGGGGAAGTGCGGTGCCGCGCGGAACTGTTTCCGCGCGACACCCGTGATTCGGGGTGGGCCGGCCGGCCGTACGGGGCCGGTCCGGAATGCTGGGGTACCCCGCGCTTTCGAGGAAGCGCGGGGCAAGGCCGAGGAGGGCCGGGTGACGACCTATGACGATCAGGCGAGCCATGGGGGTACCCCCGCCCGAGCGTATTCGAGGGTGGGGGACGATCTGACCGCCGTGGTCGAGCGGGTGCGTGGCTCGGTGGAGGGCGTGATCGAGGGCAAGCCCGAGGTCGTACGGCTCTCGCTGACCGTGCTGCTCGCCGAGGGGCATCTGCTGATCGAGGACGTCCCGGGAGTCGGCAAGACCATGCTGGCCAAGGCGCTGGCGCGGTCGATCGACTGTTCCGTGCGGCGGATCCAGTTCACGCCGGACCTGCTGCCGTCGGACATCACCGGGGTGTCCATCTGGGACCAGCAGCGCCGGGACTTCGAGTTCAAGCCTGGCGCGATCTTCGCCCAGGTGGTGATCGGCGACGAGATCAACCGCGCCTCGCCGAAGACGCAGTCCGCGCTGCTGGAGTCGATGGAGGAGCGCCAGGTCACCATCGACGGCCAGACCTACGAGCTGCCCAGCCCCTTCATGGTGGTGGCGACGCAGAACCCGGTCGAGATGGAGGGCACCTACCCGCTGCCGGAGGCCCAGCGGGACCGCTTCATGGCCCGCGTCTCCATCGGCTACCCCAGCCCGGAGGCCGAGCTGCAGATGCTCGACGTGCACGGCGGGGCGAGCCCGCTGGACGATCTGCAGCCGGTGGCGCACGCGCACGAGATCGTGAAGCTGATCGAGGCGGTCCGGGGCGTCCACGTCGCGGACCCGGTGCGGCGGTACGCGGTGGACCTGGTCGCCGCCACACGGATCCACCCGGAGCTGAGACTCGGCGCCTCGCCGCGCGCGACGCTGCACCTGCTGCGCGCGGCGAAGGCGTCCGCGGCCCTGAGCGGCCGGGAGTACGCGCTGCCGGACGACGTGCAGGCCCTCGCCGTCGCCGTCCTGGCGCACCGCCTGCTGCCCACCGCCCAGGCCCAGCTGGGCCGCCGCAGCGCCGAGCAGATCGTCCAGGAGATCCTGCAGCGCACCCCGGTGCCCGCGGCGCCCCAGCAGCAGACCGGTTACGGCGTGGGCCACGGTGAGCCGGCGTACGGCCGGCAGCAGCCTCGGAGGCTGTGATGGACGCCGGGGGGACGGGGCGGGCGGGGAGCGACCGCGGGGGGACCGGCGGCGTCCGCACCGCCCTGGCGGGCCTGACCACCCGCGGGCGCTCCTTCCTGGCCGCCGGCATCGCCGCCGCGGTCTGCGCCTTCGTTCTCGGGCAGAGCGACCTGCTGCGGGTCGGGCTGCTGCTCGGCGTGCTGCCGCTGGTGTGCGCGACGGTGCTGTACCGCACGCGCTACCGGGTCGCGGGCAGCCGTCGTCTCTCCCCCGGGCGGGTGCCCGCGGGCAGCGAGGCACGGGTCCATCTGCGCGTCGACAACGTCTCGCGGCTGCCCACCGGTCTGCTGATGCTCCAGGACCGGGTGCCCTACGTGCTCGGGCCGCGTCCCCGCTTCGTGCTCGACCGGGTGGAGCCGGGCGGCCGCCGGGAGGTGTCCTACCGGGTCCGCTCCGACCTGCGCGGCCGCTATCCGCTGGGCCCGCTCCAGCTGCGCCTGACCGACCCGTTCGGCATGTGCGAACTGACCCGGTCCTTCTCCACGCACGACGACCTGACCGTGATCCCGCGGGTGGAGCCGCTGCCGCCGGTGCGGCTGAGCGGTGAGGCGAAGGGGTACGGCGACGGACGGCAGCGCTCGCTGGCGCTGGCGGGCGAGGACGACGTGATCCCCCGCGGGTACCGCTACGGCGACGACCTGCGCCGCGTGCACTGGCGCTCCACCGCGCGCTACGGGGAGCTGATGGTGCGCCGCGAGGAGCAGCCGCAGCGCGCCCGGTGCACGGTGTTCCTGGACACCCGGGGCGCGGCCTTCGAGGGCGCGGGCCCCGACTCGGCCTTCGAGTGGGCCGTGTCGGGCGCGGCGTCGGTGCTGGTGCACATGCTGGAGCAGGGGTACTCCGTCCGGCTGCTCACCGACACCGGCGACTCGGTGCCCGGCGAGGGCACCGACGGGTTCGCGGGCGTGAGCCAGGGGTCGGCCGAGGCGGCCGGCCTGATGATGGACACCCTCGCCGTGATCGGCCACTCCGACGGCACGGGCCTGTCCCGGGCCTACGACGTGCTGCGCGGCGGGAACGAGGGGCTGCTGGTGGCGTTCTTCGGTGATCTGGACGAGGAGCAGGCCGGCGTGGCCGCCAGGATGCGGCAGCGCAGCGGCGGCGCGGTCGCCTTCGTGCTGGACGGCGAGACGTGGCGGCGGGAACCGGGCGACGTGCCCGGCCCCTCGGACGGGAGCGGGGAACGGCTGCGGATGCTGCGCGAGGCGGGCTGGAGCGCCGTGGGCGTGCCGCGGGGGACCGGCCTGGAGGAGCTGTGGCGGCTGGCGGACCGGGAGCGCACGGGGCTCGCGGCGGCGAGTGGCGGGGAGGGCGCACGATGAGCGGACGGGCACGGCCGGCGCCGTGCGCCCCGGCGGCCACGGACCGCCGGACCGGCGGACCGGCGGCGGCGCGTCGTGCGGAGGGGGCGTGGTGAGCGGGCGGGCGCGGCTGGCGCTGTGGGCCTGGGCGGCCACGCTGATGGCGGCGTGCGCGCTGCTGCCCCTGGTCGACCCGGCCTCCTGGATCGTCGAGGCGGCGATCCTGCTGGCGGTCCAGTCGGGGGTGGGCGCGGCGGCCCGCCGGGTGCCGCTGGCCCGGCCGCTGACCATCACCGCGCAGGCCGTGACCGGGCTGGTGCTGCTGACCCTGGACTTCGCCCGTCGGCAGGCCCTCGCCGGACTGATCCCCGGCCCGGAGGCCTTCCGGCGCTTCGCCGAACTGCTGCGGCAGGGCGGCGACGACATCGCGCGGTACGCGATCCCGGCACCGCTCGAGTCCGACGGCATCCGTCTGATGCTGGTCGGCGGCGTGCTGGTGATCGGCCTGCTGGTGGACACCCTCGCCGTGACCTTCCGCAGCGCGGCCCCGGCCGGGCTGCCACTGCTCGCTCTGTACTCGGTGGCCGCGGGGCTGTCCGACGGCGGCGCCGACTGGCTGTGGTTCCTGGTCGCGGCGGCCGGCTATCTGATGCTGCTGCTGACCGAGGGCCGCGAGCGGCTCTCGCAGTGGGGCCGGGTCTTCGGCGGCGCACCGCGTCCGCCGGGCGGTGACCGCGGCGGCCCGGCGGTGCCGGTCCGCACCGGGCGCCGCATCGGCGCGCTGGCGCTGGGCGTGGCCCTGGTGGTGCCGCTCGCGCTGCCCGCGATGGACGGCGGGCTGCTCGACGGCACCGGGACGGGCGTCGGCTCCGGGACCGGGGGCGGCGGCACGATCTCCGCGGTGAACCCGCTGGTCTCCCTGCGCGACAGCCTCAACGTCGACGAGGACCGCCAGGTCCTGTCCGTCAAGACCGATTCGGACGCCCTCTCCGATCTGTACCTGCGGATCGTCTCCCTGGACGATTTCGACGGCAGTACCTGGAAGCCGTCCAAGCGGCGCATCACCGCCGTGCCGGAGGGCACGTTCCCCACCCCGGCCGGCCTCGGCCCCGACGTCGAGCGCGTCCGGACGGAGACCACGATCTCGGCCGCGGACTGGTACGCCCAGGACTGGCTGCCGATGCCGTACCCGCCGAGCGGTGTCCGGGTCGACGGCAACTGGCGCTACGAGCCCGTCGGCATGACGCTGGTCGGCGACCACGGCCAGAACACGCGCGGGCTGACGTACGAGGTGCGGAGCCTGGAGGTGCGGCCGACGGCGGATCAGCTCGCCTCGGCACCGCAGCCGCCGGCGTCCCTGATGCGGGAGTACACCAAGCTGCCCGACTCGCTGCCGTCGGTGGTGACGCGGACCGCCCGGGAGGTGACCGAGGGAGCGTCGAACGCGTATGAGCAGGCGGTCGCGCTCCAGGAGTACTTCGCGGTCACCGGCGGTTTCGAGTACGACACCCAGGTGCAGGTCGGCAGCGGTTCGCAGGCGATCGCCCGCTTCCTGAAGGACAAGCAGGGCTTCTGCGTCCACTTCTCCTTCGCCATGGCGGCGATGGCCCGGTCCCTGGGCATACCGGCGCGGGTCGCGGTCGGGTTCGCGCCGGGCTCCCCGCAGGCGGACGGTTCGGTGGCGGTGGGTCTGCGGGACGCGCACGCCTGGCCCGAGCTGTACTTCGAGGGTGTGGGCTGGACCCGGTTCGAGCCCACGCCGACCCGGGGCTCGGTGCCCTCCTACACGGTGCAGAACACGCCGGGCAACGCGGTCCCCGACCCCGCGCTGCCGTCCCGGAACACGACGTCGGAGCCGTCGGCGGCGCCTTCGGTGGGCGAGAGCTGCTCGGCCCAGCAGAAGAAGCTGGAAGCCTGCCCGAGCGAGTCGGCGGCGGCGGTGCCGGTCACGGGTGGCGGCGGGCCGACGTGGTACGCGGTCCTGGCCTGGTCGCTGGGCGGGCTGGCGGTACTGGTGCTCCCGTTGGCACCGATGCTGTGGCGGATGCGGATCCGGTCGGTCCGGCTGGGGGCGCACGGGCGTGGCGAGGCGGACGCGGCGCCGCACGTCCTGGCGGTCTGGGAGGAGCTGACCGACACGGCGTGGGACTTCGGCATCCCGCCACAGGAGTCGCAGACGCCCCGCAGGGCGGCGGACCGGATCGTCCGGCTCGGACGGCTCGACGCGGCCGCGGCGACCTCGGTGCACCGGGTGGCGGACGCCGTGGAACAGGTTCTCTACGCACCCCGGCCGCGACCGGTCGCGGGTCTCACGGAGGACGCGCACCGCGTGAGTACGGGGCTGCGGGGCACGGTCAGCCGTCGCACGGCACTGCGCGCACGGTTCGTCCCGCGCTCCGCCGTCCGGGCGGTGTGGGGGGTGTCGGCCCGGTGGGCGGCGCTCAGGCGGCGGATCGCGGCGGTCCGGCCGACTCTGCGGAAGGCCTAGCGGCGGCAGGGCCGAGTTCCACGAGCGCGAGGGAGCACCGGGCCCGGTCGTTCACGCGACGGGTCCGGTGCCGGTGGCGGGTCTCTCACGAAGGGCCCCGGCCCCGGCCCGGTAACGGGTCTCGCGGGGGGGGGTGCAGACATGCGTGAGGGGTGACCACCGATCGGTGGTCACCCCTCACGCGAACCGTCGTGGTGGGCGGCGGCCGACTACTGGCCGCCCTGCTGTTCGTCCCGGCGGCGCTGCCAGCGCTCCTCGATGCGGGCCATCATGGAGCGCCTTTGCCGCACCTGGCGGCGTACCTGTGGTCCGGCGCCCACGACGCCCGCGGCGGGCTGCTCGCCCGGCTTGGGCGCCTTGCGCCAGCCGGTCACGGCGAGGACCGCGCACCCCAGCATGACGAGGAAACCCATCACGCTGAGCCAGACCTGCTTGGCGACCATACCGGCCATGAGGAGCGCAATTCCCACGAGGAAGCCCGCGACCGCCTGGTAGACCCGCCGCCGGGTGTACGTACGCAGCCCGCTTCCCTCGAGCGCCGACGCGAACTTGGGATCTTCGGCGTACAGCGCTCGCTCCATCTGCTCGAGCATGCGCTGCTCGTGCTCCGAGAGCGGCACGGAGTCCTCCTCATCGTGCAGTCGCCGGGGCGACCCGGGGGGTCCCTTCAGGATAGGCAGGGAATCGCCCCCGTGAAACCCGCCCCTCTACGCCAATTGGCCAACCGGAGTCCGTCATGGCCGCGCCGGCTCGCTGAAGTTTCCTTTCCCCAGCGGCCGACCCGTCATGCCGGGCGGTCTCCCTCGATCATACGGCGCCGACCCCCCGTTCGGGTGGCCTGTGGCGTACTCCATCTGCCGCCGCGGTCCTGATCAACGCCCTGCCTCACGAGCCAGCGCTCAGGCCTCCTCGGTCTCCCCGGTCTCGCCGAGCACATGGAGTTGCGTGGCCACGGAGTGGAAGGCGGCGAGCTCGGCCGCCGCGGCCTCGAGCTTGAGCAACGCCTCCAGGGCACCGGGCTCGGTGTCCACCAGTGCGCCGGGGACGAGGTCGGCGAAGACCCGCACGCCGTGCACGGCGCCGACCCGGAGCCCCGCGCCCTCGACCAGGCCGGTGAGCTGCTCCGCGGTGAACCGGCGGGGCATCGGGTCCCCCGTGCCCCAGCGGCCGTCCGGGTCGCCGAGCGCCTGCCGGGCCTCCGTGAAGTGGCCGGCGAGGGCCCGCGCGAGAACGGCGCCGCCGAGGCCCGCGGCGAGCAGGCTGAGGACGCCCTCGGCGCGCAGGGCGGCCACCGCGTTGCGGACGCCCTCCGCGGGGTCGTCCACGTACTCCAGGACGCCGTGGCACAGCACCACGTCGTGGCCGCCGCGCTCGACGACGTCGAAGAGGCCGTGGACGTCGCCCTGCACGCCCCGCACCCGGTCGGCGACATCGGCCTCGGCGGCCCGGCGCTCCAGGGCGAAGAGCGCATTGGGGCTGGGGTCGACGACGGTGACGCGGTGGCCGAGGCGGGCCAGGGGCACCGCGAAGTTGCCGCTGCCGCCTCCGGTGTCCAGGACGTCCAGCGCCTGGCGGCCCGTGGCCTTGACCCGGCGGTCGAGGGCGTCCTGGAGGACCTCCCAGACCACGGCGGTGCGCAGGGCGGCGCGGGACCGGGAGGGGTCGGAGCGCAGCGACTCCGCCTGGGGGCGGTGGGGGGAGGCGGGCGGGCGCATCGGGTCCGACACGGCAGTTGACTCCTCGGCGCGGCACCGCCTCTGGCAGGGGCGGAGCGAACGGGCTGCCTCCCCGGCCCGGGAGCGGGAAGGGGCAGGCTTCAGGCGTCTCCCACCCTATTGCCTCCGGTGCGCCGGCCGGTCACTCCGGGTACCGCCGCCCGCCGCCGGCGGACCGGCGCGTTCATCCCGCGTCGGGCAGCTCACGGCCCGCGCCGTCCGGGCCGGGAACGGGCGGATCCGGGCGGTCCCGGCCCGGACGGTCCGGGACCGGACGGTCGGGGTCCGGGCTCTGCGTGTCGGGGCGGGGCTGGGGCAGGACCGGCTGGAGGGCGAGCATCCGCTCCACGATGCGCAGGAACATCGCCACGTCGCGTATCAGGTCGTCGGCGTCCCGGTTGCCGGCCGCTCCCCGGATGCCCGCCTCGGCCCGGGCACGGCGCCGGGCGCCCGAGGCGAACAGCGCGCTCCAGTCGGCGAGCTCGGGCGCGATCTCGGGGAGCACGTCCCAGGCGCTGCGGATGCGGGCCCGGGCCCGCGGGGTGGTCTCGGGCCGGCCGCGCGCCGCGAGCACGGCGGCGGCGGTGCGCAGGGCGGCGAGGTGGGCCGTCGCGTACCGTTCGTTCGGCGTTTCGAGGACGGCGGCCTCCGCCAGTCCGGCGCGGGCCTGGGCGAGCAGGTCGAGGGCGGCGGGCGGGGCGGACGCCCGGCGGAGCACGGGGTGCACGTCGCTCGCCGGGCCGTTCAGTGAGGGGGCAGGGCCGGCTGCGCGGGGCCGCCGGGCGGCGGCTGCGGACGAGTGGGCCATGACGATCCTCCTGTCGTCTCCGTGACGGCACGCACGGTGACGAGGTGCCGTATGCGCCCATCGTGCGGTATGCCACTGACAATCCGTTCCGACCTGGACTTTCGACGCGATCGTGCGTTCGGTTCCTGGTGCGGCGCCGAGCCCTGCGGTGACAGCCCCGGGCGGGGTGCTGTGAGAATCGGGACCATGGAAAGCAGCAGCACCGCCTCGCAGGGCGGCAGCCGGCGCGAGGCCACCCGGCAGAAGCTCTACGAGGCGGCCGTCACCCTCATCGCCGAGCAGGGCTTCTCCGCCACCACCGTGGACGAGATCGCCGAGCGCGCCGGCGTCGCGAAGGGCACGGTCTACTACAACTTCGCCAGCAAGTCCGTCCTCTTCGAGGAGCTGCTGCGGCACGGTGTCGAGCTCCTGACGGCCTCTCTGCGGGAGGCGGCGGAGCGGACTGCGCGGGAGGGCCGGGGCCGGGTGGACGCCCTGGACGCGATGATCCGCGCGGGGCTGGTCTTCATCGACCGCTACCCGGCCTTCACCCAGCTGTACGTGGCCGAGCTGTGGCGGACCAACCGGGCCTGGCAGTCCACGCTGCTGGTGGTCCGGCAGCAGGCCGTGGCGGTGGTGGAGGGCGTGCTGCGCGACGGGGTGGAGAGCGGTGAGTTCAGCGAGGAGATCGACGTGCCGCTGACCGCCGCGGCGCTGGTCGGCATGGTCCTGGTGGCCGCGCTGGACTGGAAGTCGTTCCAGCCGGAGCGGTCCCTCGACGACGTGCACGTGGCCCTGTCCCGGCTGCTCCAGGGGCGGGTGAGCGGCCGCCCCTGAGACACGGACCGGGAGGCGCGGTCCGGACATGAAGGGCGCCGGCCCGCGGTGGCCGCGTCCCCCGCGGGCCACCGTCGGACCGGCGCCTTCTCCTGCTCCCCCGTACATCCCCCGTACATCCCCCGTGGACCCCCGTTCCCGGTCGTCCCCCGTGCCTCGCTCCCGCCGGCCACGGCCGGCGGAAGGAGCGGATCGCGGGCCCGGCTCCGTTCCGGCACCCCGTGTCGCCGGTGCCGGAGCCGTGCCCGTCTCCGTGGCCCCCACTCTCTCGTCATCGCGGACCGGGACCCATCCGCGTGCGTACTCATCTCCTCGGCTAGGTACGGGTACTCAGTCCTGCGCACGCGTGCCCACCGGGGCGCGGCACCGCCCGGCCGTCCGAACGCCCGTCGGCGTACCCGGCGGGCCCCGACACGGCACGGCCGGCGTGCGCCGGGCCCGTCCAGTCCCCCCAGGCCGGACTCCCGGGTCCCTCACGGCCCCTCGGGCCGGACCGTCGGTGGCGGCGGATAAAGTCCCTGGCATGGCACGGATTGCGGTGATCGGCGCCGGGATGGGCGCGATGGCGGCCGCCGCCCGGCTGGCCGTCGCGGGCCACCGGGTGGCGGTGTACGAACGGAGCGGGACGTACGGCGGGGCGGTGCGCCGCTTCGAGCGGGACGGCTTCGCCTTCGACACCGGCCCGGGGCTGCTGCCCCTGCCCGCGGTCTGGCGCGACCTGTTCGTCAAGACCGGCAAGGAGCCGCTGGAGTCCTGCGTCGAGCTGGTCCAGGTCGACCCGTCGTCACGGCACGTGTTCGCGGACGGCACGGAGGTCTCCCTGCCGAACGCGTCGCGGGCGGGCGTGGTCGCCGCCCTGGACGAGGCACTCGGCCCGCCCGCCGGGCAGCGCTGGGGTGACCTGCTGGTGCGGGCCCGGGATGCCTGGGACCGCACCCGTCGGCCGCTGCTCGAGGAGCCCCTGTGGCCCGACTGGCGGGTGCTGGCCGAACGCGAGCCCTACCCCGCCGTCCCCCACAAGCGGCTGCTGCGCACCCGCCGGGCCGGCACGCTCGCCGAGGTCGCCGCCTGGGAACTGCGGGACGCCCGGCTCACCGCCCTGCTGGAGAGCCACGCGCTGGCGTACGGCCTCGATCCGCGGACGGTCCCGGCGAACGCGGCCGTGCTGCCGTACATGGAGCACGCCTTCGGCATGTGGTACGTGCGCGGCGGTCTGCGGGAGCTGGCGCGGGCGGTGTACGAGCGGTGCCGGGCCCGCCGGGTCGAGTTCCGCTTCGACACCGAGGTCACGGGGATCGTCGAGAAGGACGGCCGGGCGGCGGGCGTGGAGCTGGCCGGCGGCGAACTCGCCGAGGCCGAGTACGTGGTCGCCGGCGTGGCGCCGGGCGTGCTGGACCGCCTCGCCGGGGACACGGTGGTGCGCGGTGCGGACGAGGTCCCGCCGCAGCGCTCGGCGGCGAGCCGGGTCACGGTGCTGCTGGCGCTGCGGGGCGGCCGTCCCGGGGGCACGGCACACCGGACGGTGGTGCACGCCCAGGACCGCGCGGGCGAGTTGGACTCCCTGTTCGGTGCCGCGCCGGATGTGCCCGCGGCTCCGACCGTCACGATCCTGCGGCCCGACGACCCGGGGCTGGTCCCCGACGCGGACCACGAGGCGGTCACGCTCACGGCGGTGGTGCCCGCGGGCGCCGACGTGGAAGGCCGTGCCGAGCGTCTCGTCACCGTCGCCGAGCGGGCCGTACCGGGACTGCGCGACCGTCTCCTGTGGCAGGAGGTGCGAACCCCGGCCGACATCGCGGCGGAGACCGGGGCGGCAGGCGGCGCGGTTCCGGCTCCGGCACTGGCGGCGGCGGGCGGGCGGCTGCTGCACGCGGCCAACAGCACGTGTCTCGAGGGACTGTTCACGGCGGGCGGCTGGTCGCATCCCGGCGGCGGACTGCCGCACGCGGGCATGTCGGGCGCGCTGGTCGCCGGACTCGTCGTGGAGGGACCGGACTTCCGGGGCTCGCAGTGACCGGAACGACCGGCGGGCCCGTCACCGGGCCCGGGCGCCGTCAGTAGCGGTACTGCTCGTCGTATCCCTGACTCGGGCCCTGCGCCTGGCCGTTGCCCTGGTACGGGTACGTCTGCTCCGGCGGGAGTTCGCCGCCATAGGGATCGTCGGCGGTGCGCTGCTGCGGCACCCATACGCCGCCGGGCGGGGTCTCGCCGACATGGCCGCCGGGTACGCCTGCGGGGAACTGGCTCTGCCCGTAGTCCTGTTGGCCGTACTGCGCCCCGCCGGTGGTGTCGTAGCCGCCGGTGTCGTACGTTCCGCCGCCGTAGGTGTGGGTGCCGATGTACGGGTCGGAGTAGGCGGCGTACTGCTGTTGCTGCCCGGTGTCGTAGCCGTAGTTCTCCTGGCCGTAGCCGGAGCGGTCGTGGGCGTAGGCCTGGTCGGGGCTCTGCGCGGCCGGCGTCTGCCGGTCCCGGCCGTAGCCGGGGTCGTCGCCGTACACGCCGTACGAACCGGTGTCGTCCGGCAGGGGCTGCGGCGCGTAGACGGCGGTGGTCTCGGCGGGGCGGACCGGGGTGAAGACGTCGTCCCGGTCGTAGTCGTCGTGACCGTAGGAGAGGCCGTCGTGGCCCTGCGCGGGATCCTCGTGAGAGGCGGGGGCGGCATCACCGAGGGTGGCGGGAACGGCGTCGCCCGCCTCCAGGGCGGAGACCTCCAACGTCGGCTCGCGGCGGCCCCGTTCGGGTCGGCGGCGCTTGCCGCCGACCAGGCCCTCCGGGGCGTTGACCGCCCACCCGGCCTCGAAGCCGCGGCGGAACGACAGGGTGACGTAGGTCTGGCCGACCGCGAAGGCGGCGGCGCCCACCCCGATGACGAGCACGTTCGACATCAGCACGCCGGCCACCACGCAGGTGAACCCGCCGAAGGCGAGCAGCCGCCAGCGCAGCCGCGCCTTGTACTGCAGCAGCACCTCGCCCAGCAGCCACAACGCGACGATGCCGAACGCGATGTAGAGGACCGTCCAGCCCATGTACGCCCCTCTCCCAGTGGCCGTTACGCAGTGTGTCGTACACGCATGCGGCCGGTCTAGGCCCGCGGGGGGTGGTGCAGGCCCAGGTTCTCGTAGATTTCCAGCGTCGCCGTGGAGTTGTTGAGCGTGATGAAGTGCAGTCCGGGCACACCTTCGGCCAGCAGTCGCGCGCAGAACTCCGTGGCGAACTCGATACCGATGGAGCGTACAGCCGCCGGATCGTCCTGTGCCGAGAGGATCCGCTCTTTCAGCCCGGCCGGGAACGAGGCGTTGCTGAGTTTCGGCAGTCTCTCCAGCATCCGCACGCTGGTCACCGGCATGACCTCGGGGATGACCGGGGTCTCGCAGCCGGCCGCGGCGACCCGGTCGCGCAGGCGCAGGTACGACTCGGGCTGGAAGAACATCTGCGTGATCGCGTAGTCGGCACCGGCCCGGCACTTGTCGACGAAGTGCCTCACGTCGGTGTCCCAGTCCGCGGAGCGCGGGTGCATCTCCGGGAAGGCCGCCACGCCGACGCAGAAGTCGCCGGACTCCTTGATGAGCCTGACCAGTTCGGCGGCGTAGGTGAGGCCCTCGGGGTGCGGGACCCACTCGGCCGTCGGGTCGCCGGGCGGGTCGCCGCGCACGGCCAGCATGTTGCGGATCCCCGCGTCGGCGTACTGGCCGATGATGTTGCGCAGTTCCGCGACGGAATGGTCGACCGCGGTGAGGTGGGCGACCGGGGTCAGGGTCGTGTCGGCGACGATCTGCTCGGTCTCCCTGACCGTGCCCGCGCGGGTGGAGCCGCCCGCGCCGTAGGTCACGGAGACGAAGTCGGGGGCGACCGCCTCCACCCTCCTGAGCGCGCTCCACAGGTTCCTCTCGCCCTTGGGCGTCTTCGGCGCGGAGAACTCGAACGAGTACGTCGTCTTGCCGGCGGCGAGGATGTCCCGCACGGTGCGTGCGCGATCAGTCCTGGTGGATGCGGTTCCGAGGGCCATACGGGCAGGTTAGCCAGGGAGCGGCGGCCTCCCAACCGGATGCGGGAATTTGTCCGTATTGTCGACTTGTTGTCCATCCCTTGGACACATGCCGCCGGCAACCGCGCCGGACGCGCTCGCGTCCTACGCCTGCCGCAGGCGCTTCGCGAACTCGGCCGCCGCCGCGCCGGGGTCGTCCGCCGCGGTGATGGCGCGGACGACGACGACCCGGCGGGCGCCCGCGTCCAGCACCTCGTCGAGGTTGCCGAGGTCGATGCCGCCGATGGCGAACCAGGGACGGTCGGTGCCCAGGGACGCGGTGTACCGGACCAGGCCGAGGCCGGGCGCGTGACGGCCGGGCTTGGTGGGGGTCGGCCAGCACGGGCCGGTGCAGAAGTAGTCCACGCCCTCCTGGGCGGCGGCCGCGGCGGCCTCGGACTCGGCGTGCGTGGAGCGGCCCACGAGGACGTCGTCGCCGAGGATGGCCCGGGCGGCGGGCACCGGGAGGTCGCCCTGGCCGAGGTGCAGCACGTCGGCCCCGGCGGCGTGGGCGACGTCCGCCCGGTCGTTCACCGCGAGAAGCTTGCCGTGGCGGGCGCAGGCGTCGGCGAAGACCCGCAGGTGTTCCAGCTCCTCGGCGGCCTCCATGCCCTTGTCGCGCAGCTGCACGATGTCGACGCCGCCGGCCAGCACCGCGTCCAGGAATTCGGGCAGGTCGCCCTGGCTCCGGCGGGCGTCCGTGCACAGGTAGAGCCGGGCCTCGGCGAGCCGGGCGCGAGCGGTGGCGGCGGTCTCGGGCATACGTGTGTCCCCCAGGTCGGTGGCGTACGGGCGGCGGCGTCGCACGGGGCCGCCGCCGGTGGCGGCCGTGGCGTACGGGCCTCGGGTGCCGCGGCCCGTACGCCGGGCGGTGCGTCAGGTCAGACGGCGAGCGCCTGGGCGCGGCGCTTCACCTCCGTGCCACGATTCTCGCTCAGCGCCTGCGCGGGGGTGCCGGGCAGGCTCGGGTCGGGCGTGAAGAGCCATTCCAGCATCTCCTCGACCGTGAAGCCGTCGTCCCGCAGCAGGGTCAGGGTCCCGGCCAGGCCCTTGACGACCTTGTCCCCGTCGATGAAGGCCGCCGGGATGTGCAGCGCGCGGTTCTCCCCGCGGCGTACGGCGATGAGCTGGCCTTCCTTGATCAGCTGCCGCACGCGGGTCACCTCGACGCCGAGCATCTCGGCGATGTCGGGAACGGTGAGCCAGGCGGGTACGAGAGCATCGATCTTTGCGTCAATCTCGGTCACGTCTCCAGCCTGCCATCTGGCACTGACAGTCGGAAGCCGGGGCCGCCCCAACCCGCCGACGGCAAACTACGCCGTCGCCGCCTTCAGCGGCCTCGCGGGGTCGGCGAGCAGACGCGGATCCATCCTGGCGCCCGCCTCGATCAGGCGCCTGCCCTGGGCCAGGTCCCGGGGGCGGCCCACCGCCAGCAGGGCGATCAGCCGCTCCTCGCGCAGCCAGCAGACCGTCCAGGCGGGGCCGGCGGGATCGCCGCGCCACAGGGTGGTGTCGGCGGACGTGTGGTGACCCGCGTACTGGACGAACCGGCCGAACTGCTCGGACCAGAAGTACGGCACCGGGTCGTAGGCCGCCGGGGCCTCGCCGGCGGCGGCGCCGAGGATGTCGGCGGCGACCGTGCGCGGGCCCTGGAGGGCGTTGTCCCAGTGGTGGACGAGCAGCCGCTCGCCGTAGCGGCCGGAGGGGAAGGAGGCGCAGTCGCCGACCGCGTGGACGTCCGGCACGGAGGTGCGCAGGTGGTCGTCGGCCAGGATCTCGCCGTGCGGGCCGAGCTCGACGCCGGAGCCGGCGAGCCAGGCGGTGGCGGGCCGGGCGCCGATGCCGACGACGACGGCGCCGGCGGGCAGCCGCGAACCGTCGTCGAGGACGACGACGTGACCGGACTCGCCGGGCTCACCGGGCTCGACGCGCTCCACGCGCGCGTGGGTGCGCAGTACGGCGCCCGCGTCGGCGTACCAGGCGGTCATGGGGGCGGCGACCTCGGCGGGCAGCGCGTCGGCGAGGGGCCGGTCGGCGGCCTCCACGACGGTCACCGCGCAGCCCGCCTCGCGCGCGGCGGTGGCGAACTCGGCGCCGATCCAGCCCGCGCCGACGACCACGATGTCGTGCTGCCGGGCGAGCACCGGGCGCAGCCGCTCGGCGTCGTCCAGGGTGCGCAGCAGATGCACGCCGGGGACGCCCTCGCCGCCGGGCAGCCGGACCGGTTCGGCGCCGGTCGCGACGACGAGGGCGTCGTACGGCACGGGCCCGGCGGAGGTGTCCAGGAGGTGCGCGTCGGGACGCAGGCCCAGCGCCTCGCAGCCGAGCCGCAGCTCGATGCCGAGCGCCTCGAAGTCGACGTCGAAGGCGGAGCCCTCGGCCGTGCCGAGCAGGACGGCCTTGGACAGCGGGGGACGGTCGTACGGCTGGTGGGGTTCGGCTCCGATCAGGGTCACGGTGCCGGTGAAGCCCTGTTCGCGCAGGGCGACCGCGGTCTGCACGCCCGCCATGCCCGCACCGACGACGACCACACGACGCCCCGCGTCCGCTCCCCGCTCCTGCGTCTGCTCGCTCACCTGATCACCTTAGGCACCCGGCGGGTCGCCGGTCAGTCCTCGGACGCGGTGATCTGCTCCACAACGCTCGTCCCGCTGCCCCGGCGCGACTCCCACTCCCAGGTCTCCTCCAGGCGCACCCGCCCGTCGGGCAGGTCGACGACCGTCGACACGCAGTGGCCCGACGACGTGCTGCCGTCGGTCCTGAGCTGCACGTACCGGAAGTCGAGCCGGTCGCCCTCGCGGGTGCCCACCAGCCGGCCCCGTACGACGTCGCCGCCCGCGTACTCGGCCCAGACCTCGCCGTCCGCCTCGTGGTAGGCGAACCGGGTGCGGGTGCCCACCTGGCCGGGGGCCTGGTCGGCGACCGGGGCGAGGACGAGACCGTCGAGCGAACGGGCCATGGCGGAGGCTCCCTTACGAGGTGGACCGGCTGCGGGCTAGGGTGGCCAACGTAAAGCACTCGCGGGAGCCCGGACGCACCGGGCTGAGAGGGAGGCTGGCGGCCTCCGACCGTACGAACCTGATCCGGGTCATGCCGGCGAAGGGAGGGGCTGGACGCCCATGTCGTCCCCACCGATCACACCGTCCGCACCGTCGTCACCCCGCACGTCACCGCGGACGCCGGACGTCCTCGTCGTGGGCGGCGGGATCATCGGCCTGGTCACGGCCTGGCGGTCCGCGCAGCGCGGGCTCGCCACGGCCCTCGTGGACCCGGAGCCGGGCGGCGGCGCCGCCCAGGTGGCGGCCGGGATGCTGGCCGCCGTCACGGAGCTGCACCACGGCGAGCAGACGCTGCTCGCGCTGAACCTCGCCTCGGCCCGCCGCTATCCGGAGTTCGCCGCCGAGCTGACCGACCTCACGGGCCACGACCTCGGGTACCGCCGCTGTGGCACCCTGGCCGTCGCGCTGGACGCCGACGACCGCGCCCACCTGCGGGAACTGCACGCGCTGCAGGAGCGCTCGGGTCTGGACTCCGAGTGGCTGTCGGGGCGCGAGTGCCGGCGCCTGGAGCCGATGCTCGCGCCGGGCGTGCGCGGAGGGCTGCGGGTGGACGGCGACCACCAGATCGACCCCCGGCGTCTGGCCGGCGCGCTGGTGGCCGCCTGCGAGCGTGCGGGTGTGGTCCTCCACCGGGTGTGGGCCGACCGGCTCACCGTCGCCGGGGACCGGGCGACCGGCGTCGTCACGGCCGACGGCACGGCGCTGGAGGCCGGGCAGGTGGTACTGGCCGGGGGCAGCCTGAGCGGGCGCCTCGCGGGCGTGCCGGACGCCGTGCTGCCGCCGGTGCGGCCGGTGAAGGGGCAGGTGCTGCGCCTGACCATGCCGCGGACGCACGGGCCGCTGCTGAGCCGGACGGTGCGGGCCGTGGTGCGCGGCAACCCGCTCTACCTGGTGCCCCGGGAGAGCGGCGAGCTGGTCGTCGGCGCCACCAGCGAGGAGCTGGGATGGGACACGACGGTGACCGCGGGCGGCGTCTACGAGCTGCTGCGCGACGCCCACGAGCTGGTCCCCGGCATCACCGAGCTGCCGCTGGCGGAGACCCGCGCGGGTCTGCGCCCCGGCTCCCCGGACAACGCCCCGCTGCTCGGCCCGGCCGGTCTCGAGGGGCTGCTGCTGGCCACCGGGCACCACCGCAACGGCGTCCTGCTGACCCCGGTCACCGGCGACGTCATGGCGCACGTCCTGGTCACCGGGGAGCTCCCGGAGGAGGCCCGTCCCTTCACTCCCCGGCGCTTCGGCGCCGCCGCACTCACGGAGCGGACCGTATGAAGATCTCCGTCAACGGGGAGCCGCGCGAGGTGGCTCCCGGCACCGCCCTGGACACCCTGGTGGGCACGCTCACCGCGGCGCCGTCCGGAGTGGCCGCCGCCCTGAACGAGACCGTCGTCCCGCGCGCGCGGTGGTCCGCCACCGCCCTGTCCGACGGCGACCGCGTCGAAGTGCTCACCGCCGTCCAAGGAGGCTGACCCATGGCCGACGATCCCTTCGTCCTCGGCGGTACGGCCTACTCGTCCCGCCTGATCATGGGCACCGGCGGTGCGCCCAGCCTGGAGGTGCTGGAGCACGCTCTGGTGGCGTCCGGGACGGAGCTGACGACCGTCGCGATGCGCCGGGTGAACCCGTCCGTGCACGGGTCCGTGCTGTCGGTCCTGGAGAAGCTCGGCATCCGGGTGCTGCCGAACACGGCCGGCTGTTTCACCGCCGGGGAGGCCGTCCTCACCGCCCGCCTCGCGCGCGAGGCCCTCGGCACGGACCTGGTCAAGCTGGAGGTCATCGCCGACGAGCGCACCCTGCTGCCGGACCCGGTCGAGCTGCTGGACGCGGCGGAGACGCTGGTGGACGACGGCTTCACGGTGCTGCCGTACACGAACGACGACCCGGTCCTCGCCCGGAAGCTGGAGGACGTCGGGTGTGCGGCGATCATGCCGCTCGGGTCGCCGATCGGATCCGGGCTCGGCATCCGCAACCCGCACAACTTCCAGTTGATCGTGGAGCACGCGCGCGTGCCGGTGATCCTGGACGCGGGGGCCGGTACGGCGTCGGACGCGGCGCTGGCGATGGAGCTGGGGTGTGCGGGTGTGATGCTGGCCTCGGCGGTGACGCGGGCGCAGGAACCGGTGCTGATGGCCGCCGCCATGCGCTCGGCGGTGGAGGCGGGGCGGCTGGCGCGGCGGGCGGGGCGGATGCCGCGGCGGCACTTCGCCGAGGCGTCCTCTCCTGCGGAGGGCCTGGCGGTGCTCGATCCGGAGCGGCCCGCTTTCCAGTGACCGCGCGCTGCGGTGCCGAGCCCTTCCGCCCAGGCACCACCCGTTTCCGGCCGGTCGAGAGGCGGGCCCCGCCCGCGGACGGCGTGGGAAGCGTCACAGGACCGTTGCAGTGGCGCCCCGTCTTTCCGGGCGTGGCGGCGTGGGGTCCGCGGTGGCTCGTACACTCGCCTGCGTGGACACGACCCTTCAGGACCCTCTGGTCGGGCAGGTGCTCGACGGCCGGTACCGCGTCGAGGCGCGGATCGCGGTCGGCGGGATGGCCACGGTCTACCGGGCCGTGGACACCCGCCTGGACCGCGTGCTCGCGCTGAAGGTGATGCACCCGACGCTCGCCACCGACGCCTCCTTCGTCGAGCGGTTCATCCGCGAGGCCAAGTCGGTGGCCCGGCTCGACCACCCCAACGTCGTCCAGGTCTTCGACCAGGGGGCCGAGGGGGCGTACGTCTACCTGGCCATGGAGTACATCGCCGGCTGCACCCTGCGCGACGTGCTGCGCGAGCGCGGGGCGCTCCAGCCGCGGGCCGCGCTGGACATCCTGGAGCCGGTGCTGGCCGCGCTGGGCGCCGCGCACCGGGCCGGGTTCGTGCACCGGGACATGAAGCCGGAGAACGTGCTGATAGGGGACGACGGCCGGGTCAAGGTCGCCGACTTCGGGCTGGTGCGGGCCGTGGACACGGTCACCAGCACCACCGGGTCGGTCCTGGGCACGGTCTCCTACCTGGCACCCGAGCAGATCGAGCACGGCGCCGCCGATCCGAGGGTCGACGTGTACGCGTGCGGTGTCGTCCTGTACGAGATGCTGACCGGCGGCAAGCCGCACGAGGGAGACTCCCCCGCGCAGATCCTCTACAAGCACCTCCACGAGGACGTGCCGCCGCCGTCGGCCGCCGTCCCGGGGATGGCGTACGCGCTGGACGATCTGGTCGCGTCGGCGACCGCGCGCACACCGGAGGTCCGTCCGCACGACGCCGTGGCGCTGCTGGCGCGGGTCCGTGAGGCGCGTGGGGCGCTGAGCGCCGAGCAGCTGGACACCGTGCCCCCGCAGGCCCTCGCCGCGGACCACGACAACGCCGAGGACCGCACGAGTGTGATCCCGCGCGCGCTGACCATGCCCCGGCCGCTGCCGGTGAACGAGGACGAGGACGGGGACGGCGTCCGGGGCGACGCGGCTCCCGCGGACGGCGTCCACCGCACCAGCCGGCTGACGGCGCCCCCGCCGCTGCCGCCCCGGCGCCGCCTGCGGGTCGGGCGCGGCCCGCTGACGATCGTCGTCGCCGTGCTGCTGGTCCTCGGCGTCGGTACGGGCATCTGGTACATCAACTCCGGCCAGTTCACCAAGGTGCCGCCGCTGCTGTCGAAGACCCGGGCGCAGGCCGAGGACCGGCTGGAGGAGGCCGGGCTGGACGTCGGCAAGGTCCGGCACGCCTACAGCGACACCGTCGAACGCGGCACCGTCATCAGCACCGACCCGGCGGCCGGCACCCGTATCCGCAAGAACGACTCGGTGTCGTTCACGATCTCCGACGGCCCCGACCGGGTGAAGCTGCCGGACGTGCAGGGCTACAAGCTGGACCGGGCGCGGTCCCTCCTCAAGGACGAGGGACTGGAGCCGGGCATGGTGACACAGGCGTTCAGCCAGGACGTCCCCAAGGGGTTCGTGATCTCCACGGACCCGGGGACGGGCACCGAGGTGCGCGCGGGCTCGGCGGTCGCGCTCGTCGTCAGCAAGGGCAGCCCGATCGACGTGCCGGACGTCACCGGCACCGACCTGGCGGACGCGAGGGCGGAACTGACGGACGCCGGTCTGAAGGTGAAGGTCGCCGCCGAGCAGGTCACCTCCGACTACGACAAGGGCCAGGTCGCCCGGCAGACGCCCGGCGCCGGCAGCCGGGCCGCCGAGGGCGACACGGTGACGCTGATCCTCTCCAAGGGTCCCGAGATGATCGAGGTCCCGGACGTGGTCGGCGACAGCGTGGACGCGGCGCGGCGGGCCCTGGAGGACGCCGGGTTCGAGGTGAAGGAGGACCGCGGCCTGCTCGGGCTGTTCGGCGACACCGTGAAGGACCAGTCCGTCGACGGCGGGGACACGGCGCCCAAGGGCTCCTCCATAAAGATCACCATCAGGTGACGGCTCTCACGGTCCGGACGCACGACCCGGCATGACACCCTGAATGGGTGAACAGTCAGCAGTCCGCCCTCCCGCGCAACCCCGTCGGCGGTCACGTGCCCGTGGCCGGCGGCCTGCACTCCGTGGGCCTGTCCTACGCCCGCGACCTGCGGGCGGAGGCCGTACAGGTCTTCGTCGCCAACCCGCGCGGCTGGGCCACTCCGGCCGGCAACCCGAAGCAGGACGAGGCGTTCCGTGAGGCCTGCGCCGCCGGGTCGATCCCGGCGTACGTGCACGCGCCGTACCTGATCAACTTCGGCTCGCACACCGAGGCGACGGTGGAGCGGTCGGTCGAGTCGCTGCGGCACTCGCTGCGGCGGGCGCGCGCGATCGGGGCGCTTGGCGTGGTCGTGCACACCGGCAGCGCGACCGGCGGCCGGGACCGTTCGGTGGCGCTGAGGCAGGTACGGGAGTTCATGCTGCCGCTGCTGGACGAGCTGACCCACGACGACGACCCGTACCTGCTGCTGGAGTCGACCGCCGGCCAGGGCGCCTCCCTGTGCTCGCGGACCTGGGACTTCGGGCCGTACTTCGAGGCGCTGGACTCCCATCCGAAGCTGGGCGTGTGCCTGGACACCTGCCACGTCTTCGCGGCGGGACACGACCTGACCGGCCCGGCCGGCATGCACCAGACCCTGGACCTGCTGGTGGACACGGTCGGCGAGGGCCGGCTGAAGCTGATCCACGCCAACGACTCCAAGGACGTGGCGGGCGCGCACAAGGACCGGCACGAGAACATCGGCGCCGGCCACATCGGCGAGGATCCCTTCCGGGCGCTGATGACGCACCCCGCGACCGAGGGCGTGCCGCTGGTCATCGAGACGCCGGGCGGCAAGGAGGGGCACGCCGCGGACGTGGAGCGGCTGAAGAAGCTGCGCGACGGCTGATCGGGCGGCCGGGTCAGAGCTCGGGGCCGTCCCCGGGCTCCTCCTGGTAGGAGTAACGCTGCTCGCGCCACGGGTCGCCGATGTTGTGGTAGCCGCGCTCCTCCCAGAAGCCGCGGCGGTCGGCGGTCATGTACTCGATGCCGCGGACCCACTTCGGGCCCTTCCAGGCGTACAGGTGGGGAACGACCAGGCGGAGCGGGAAGCCGTGCTCGGCGGTCAGCAGCTCGCCGTCCTTGTGGGTGGCGAAGAGGGTGTGCTCGGCGGCGAAGTCGGACAACCGGAGGTTGGAGCTGAACCCGTACTCCGCCCACACCATCACATGGGTGACGGCGGGCGCGGGCGGGGCGATCTCGAGGATCGTGCGGGCCGGGACGCCGCCCCACTCGGAGCCGAGCATGCTGAACTTCGTCACGCAGTGCAGGTCGCCCACGACCGTGGTGTACGGCAGGGCGGTGAACTCGTCGTGGGTCCAGCAGTGCTTGTCGCCGTCGGCGGTGGCGCCGAAGACCCGGAACTCCCACCGCTCGGGCCGGAACTTGGGGACCGGGCCGTAGTGCGTGACCGGCCAGCCGCGCTGGAGCCGCTGTCCCGGCGGAAGCTCGAACCGCGGCGCCTCTTGCGAACCGCCCTCTCCCGACCCGTGTTCCACCGGCTGACCCATGCCTCCATCCTGACAGACCGGGGCCGGTGCCCCTGACACGACCCCCTACATCGGGCACATCGGATAGACATGCCAAAAATAAGCAAACATGGCCAAGTATGTACGCACTTACTAAGTCAGGACTTACTGGAAGATCTTCGGCGTCGGTGCAATCATGCGGCGCAACCCGCCAGTTCCCGCGTGGAAGGAGCCTTACGCGATGCAGGGCGACCCCGAGGTCATCGAGTTCCTCAACGAGCAGCTGACCGCCGAGCTCACCGCGATCAACCAGTACTTCCTGCACTCGAAGCTGCAGGACCACAAGGGCTGGACCAAGCTCGCGAAGTACACGCGGGCCGAGTCCTTCGACGAGATGCGCCACGCCGAGCTGCTCACCGACCGCATCCTGCTCCTCGACGGCCTGCCGAACTACCAGCGCCTCTTCCACGTGCGGGTCGGCCAGAGCGTGACGGAGATGTTCCAGGCGGACCGGGAGATCGAGGTCGAGGCCATCGACCGGCTGCGCCGGGGCGTCGAGGTGATGCGGGCCAAGAACGACATCACGTCGGCCAACGTCTTCGAGGCGATCCTCGCCGACGAGGAGCACCACATCGACTACCTGGACACCCAGCTGGACCTGATCGACAAACTGGGCGAGTCGCTCTACCTGTCGACGGTCATCGAACAGTCCCAGCCGGACTCCTCGGGGCCGAAGCCGATCTGAGGCTAGGCGGCTTCCGGAAGCTCCGAGAGGACCGGTTCCCCCTGGTCGGCCAGCTGCCGACGGGGGCAGGCGCCGCGGCCGAGCAGGGCCTGGATGCGGCGCACGCAGCCGCCGCAGTCGGTGCCGGCCTTGCAGGCGGAGGCGATCTGCCGGGGCGTGCAGGCGCCGGCTTCCGCGTGGCTCCTCACCTGTTCCTCGGTGACACCGAAGCAGCTGCAGACGAACACGCGGTTCACCTCCCGAGCGGGGTACAAGGTCGTGCCGTACCGACGACCGGGAGACCCGACTGATCGGTGAGGCAAACCTAACCTAACCCATCGCGCAGGGCGACAAAAGGGAAGGGGGCGCGGATCGTGTGTGACCCGCGCCCCATTCCCCGTTCCGCCGCCCCGTTCGGGGCGGACCGTCACTGGTCCCGGTACATCTCCGCCACCAGGAAGGCCAGGTCGAGCGACTGGCTGCGGTTCAGGCGCGGGTCGCAGGCCGTCTCGTAGCGCTGGTGCAGGTCGTCGACGAAGATCTCGTCGCCGCCGCCCACGCACTCGGTGACGTCGTCACCGGTGAGCTCCACGTGGATGCCGCCCGGGTGGGTGCCGAGCGCCTTGTGGACCTCGAAGAAGCCCTTGACCTCGTCGAGCACGTCGTCGAAGCGGCGGGTCTTGTGGCCGGAGGCCGCCTCGTAGGTGTTGCCGTGCATCGGGTCGGTGATCCAGGCGACGGCGGCACCGGACGCGGTGACCTTCTCCACCAGCTCGGGGAGCTTGTCGCGGATCTTGTCCGCGCCCATCCGCACGATGAACGTCAGCCGGCCGGGCTCGCGCTCCGGGTCCAGGCGCTCGATGTACTGCAGCGCCTCCTCGGCCGTCGTCGTCGGGCCCAGCTTGATGCCGATCGGGTTGCGGATCTTCGAGGCGAACTCGATATGGGCGTGGTCCAGCTGCCGCGTGCGTTCACCGATCCACACCATGTGCCCGGAGACGTCGTACAGCTGCCCGGTGCGGGAGTCGACGCGGGTGAGCGCCGACTCGTAGTCGAGCAGCAGCGCCTCGTGCGAGGAGAAGAACTCGACGGTCTTGAACTCCTCCGGGTCCGTGCCGCAGGCCCGCATGAAGTTCAGCGCGTTGTCGATCTCGCGGGCGAGCTGCTCGTAGCGCTGGCCGGACGGGGACGACTTCACGAAGTCCTGGTTCCAGGCGTGCACCTGGCGCAGGTCGGCGTAGCCGCCGGTGGTGAAGGCGCGCACCAGGTTCAGCGTGGACGCCGACGCGTGGTACATGCGCTTGAGCCGCTCGGGGTCCGGGATCCGGGCCTCTTCGGTGAAGTCGAAGCCGTTGACGGAGTCGCCGCGGTAGGTCGGCAGGGTGACGCCGTCGCGGGTCTCGGTCGGCTTGGAGCGCGGCTTGGAGTACTGGCCGGCGATCCGGCCGACCTTCACCACGGGCACGGAGGCGGCGTACGTCAGCACGGCGCCCATCTGGAGCAGGGTCTTGAGCTTCGCCCTGATGTGCTCGGCGGACACCGCGTCGAACGACTCGGCGCAGTCGCCGCCCTGGAGCAGGAAAGCCTCTCCCCGGGCGACCGCGGCCATGCGAGTGCGCAGCTGGTCGCACTCTCCGGCGAAGACGAGCGGCGGATACGACTCGAGCTCGGCGATCACATCGCGCAGAGCCTCGGCATCCGGGTACTCGGGCTGCTGCGCCGCGGGCAGGTTTCGCCAAGTCGCCTGAGCGGCGACGCTTCGGGAATCAGCGTTCACGGTCACACGCTCAACAGTACGCGGTCGGTCACGGCGTCCAGCACCGCGCCCAGTCCGTGAGACGGGCGCGCCCCGGCTCGCAGCGCCACGGGGGCGGGGAGCACGGCAGGAGCGACGACAACGACGGGCCCCCGGGGCACGGCCCCATGGTGTACGGTCCATCCCATGTTCGCGCACTCGATCCAGAACTGGTGGTGGACCGTCCCTCCGGCGGCCCACTGACTGCGCGTACGCAAGACTTCGCGAAGGCCGCCCGAGAGGCGGCCTTCGGTGTTCTCGGGCTCCGGGTCGTCTCTCCTGCACCGAGGGAACACGACCGATGAACCTGCTGGACCTGCTCGACGACCCCCGTCCGTTCGCCCTGCTCCGCCGCCGCACCCCGGGCCACGCGCCCGACACCGTGGAGCTGCTGCTCGGCCCGGTGACGGAACACGACCGGCTCGCCACCCTGCCCGACGAGGGACTGGCGCTGGTGCCCTTCCGGCAGATCCGCGAGCGCGGCTTCGACGTGCGCGACGACGGCACGCCCCTGCTGGTGCTGAGCCCCGAGGAGCGGTACGGCATTCCGCTCGCCCGGGCCCTGGAGCAGCTGCCCGCGCACGACGTCCGCGTCGAGGGCGGCGGCTTCGACGTGGCCGACGAGGAGTACGCGCGGATCGTCGGGCGGGTGCTGGACGAGGAGATCGGCCGGGGCGAGGGCGCCAACTTCGTGATCCGGCGGACGTACGAGGGGCGCATCCCCGGGTTCGGGCGCGCCGACGCGCTCGCCCTGTTCCGGCGGCTGCTGGTGGGCGAGCGGGGCGCGTACTGGACGTTCGTGGTGCACACCGGGGAGCGGACGCTGGTGGGGGCGAGCCCCGAGGTGCACGTGCGGATGTCCGGTGGGACGGTCGTCATGAACCCGATCAGCGGGACGTACCGCTATCCCGACGGGGGGCCGACCCCGGAGCACCTGCTGGACTTCCTCGCCGACGGCAAGGAGATCGAGGAGCTGTCGATGGTCGTCGACGAGGAGCTCAAGATGATGTGCACCGTCGGCGACATGGGCGGCGTCGTCGTCGGGCCCCGGCTGAAGGAGATGGCGCACCTCGCGCACACCGAGTACGAGCTGCGCGGCCGTTCCTCGCTGGACGTGCGGGACGTGCTGCGGGAGACGATGTTCGCGGCGACGGTGACCGGCTCGCCGGTGCAGAACGCCTGCCGGGTCATCGAACGCCACGAGGTCGGGGGGCGGCGCTACTACGCGGGTGCGCTGGCCCTGCTGGGCCGGGACCCGGGCGGGGCGCAGACCCTCGACTCCCCCATCCTCATCCGCACCGCCGACATCGACGCCGACGGGCGGCTGCGGGTGCCGGTCGGCGCCACGCTGGTGCGGGGCTCGGACCCGGCGGGCGAGGTCGCGGAGACGCACGCCAAGGCGGCCGGGGTGCTGGCGGCGCTGGGGGTGCGTCCCGCCCGGCCGCGTGCGGAGGCCGGGCGGCCGAAGCTGGCCGACGACCCCCGGGTGCGGGCGGCGCTGGACGGACGCCGGGCCTCGCTGGCGCCGTTCTGGCTGCGGATGCAGGAGCCGTCGGACGCGCTCACGGGGCACGCCCTGGTCGTCGACGCGGAGGACACCTTCACGGCGATGCTCGCGCACGTGCTGCGCTCGGCCGGGCTCGGCGTCACCGTCCGCCGGTACGACATGCCGGGGCTGCGCGAGACGGTGCTCGGGCACGACGGCCCGGTGGTGCTGGGCCCCGGTCCCGGTGACCCGTCCGACCCCGCCGACCCCAAGATGCGCTTCCTGCGCGCGCTGACCGCCGACGTGCTCCGGGACAACCGGCACGGCGTCCTCGGGGTCTGCCTGGGGCACGAGCTGATCGCGGCCGAGCTGGGACTGGACATCGTCCGCAAGGAGGTGCCGTACCAGGGCGCGCAGACGGAGATCGACCTGTTCGGGCGGCGGGAGACGGTCGGCTTCTACAACAGCTTCACCGCCCGCTGCGACGACGAGGCGGCCGCCCGGCTGGCCGCGCAGGGGGTGGAGGTGAGCCGGAACGCCGGGCACGAGGTGCACGCGCTGCGCGGTCCCGGTCGTGCCGGAGGCGTGCCCAGGACCGCATTCGCCGGCGTGCAGTTCCACCCGGAGTCGGTGCTGACGCTGAACGGCGCGGCGATCGTGCGGGAGCTGGCCGGTCAGCTGCGCGGCACGAGCACGTTCTCCGAGCGGCGCCCGGCCCGGTAGTCGAGGACGTTCTTCACCGTGGCGGCGACGATCTGCCGGACGGCGTCCTCGGTGTAGTACGCCTGGTGCGAAGTGACCAGGACGTTCGGGAAGGTGACGAGGCGGGCCAGGGTGTCGTCGGCGATGGCCTCCAGGGACTTGTCGAGGAAGAACAGGCCCGCCTCCGCCTCGTACACGTCCAGGCCGACGCCGGTGAAACGGCCCGCGCGCAGCTCGCCGACCAGGGCCTCGGTGTCGACCAGGCCGCCCCGGCCGGAGTTGACCAGGATCGCGTCGTCCCTCATCGCCTTCAGGGCGTTCGCGTCGATCAGGTGCCGGGTGTCGGACATCAGCGGGACGTGCAGGCTGACCAGGTCGGACTCGGCGAGCAGCTCGTCCTTGGGGACGTAGCGCATGCCCAGTTCCAGACAGGCGGGGTTCTCGGCGACGTCCCAGCCGAGCAGCCGCATGCCGAAGCCGTGGGCGATGCGGGCGAAGGCCGCGCCGATCTTGCCGGTGCCGAGCACGCCGGCGGTGCGGCCGTGCAGGTCGCGGCCCATCAGGCCGTTCAGGCGGAAGTCGAAGTCGCGGGTGCGGGTGGAGGCCCGCACGATGCGGCGGTTGACGGCCGTGGCGAGCGTCCAGGCGAACTCGGCGACCGAGTACGGGGAGTAGGACGAGACCCGGGCGACGGTCATGCCGAGCCGCTCGGCCGTGTCGAGGTCGACGTTGTTGAAGCCGGTGGAGCGCTGAGCGACCATCCGGGTGCCCCCGGCCGCGAGGATCTCCAGGACGCGTGCGCCGAGGTCGGCGTTGACGGACGTGGAGACGATCTCGTGGCCGGCCGCGATGGGGGCGGTGTCCTCGGTGAGGAAGACGTCCAGGCAGTGGACGGCGTGGTGGCCGTGGAAGGCCTCCTCGATCAGGGGCCTCTCGTCGGCCTGGACGCCGAAGGCCAGGATCTCCATGACCGCTCCCGTTCCGCTGGATTCCGGGCCGAATATACGGCGCCCGGCCCGCGGCCGCCGGTCGGCCGGAGCAGGTCCCGGTCTCCTCGCAGAGCTTCGGGCCGACCGTCTCGAACCGGGCCGCGGCCCCGGCGGTCGGGACGCGGACGCTGCCGGTGCCGCGCAGGGCGGCCGGGGTGCCGAAGCCGCCGTCGCGGACGCGGTCGACGGCTGCGGGCCGGCCCCGGCCGCGAGCCGGCGGTCGAAGGCGCCGGGCCCGGGGCGGTCACCGCCCCCGGTCGCTGCTCCGGCCCCCGTCGCACGACCCCTTTGCCGCGGTGGGCGGCCGGGGTCGCTGTCCCGCGCGGGTCACGCGTCGTCCAGACCCCGCTCGATCGCGTAGCGCACCAGTTCCACGCGGTTGTGCAGCTGGAGCTTGCCGAGGGTGTTCTGGACGTGGTTCTGCACGGTGCGGTGGGAGATGACGAGGCGTTCGGCGATCTGCTTGTAGCTCAGACCCTTGGCGACCAGGCGCAGCACTTCGGTCTCGCGGTCGGTGAGCCGGGGCGCCCCGGGTTCGCCGGTGTCCGCGGCGGGGGCCGGTTCGGAGGCGAGGCGGCGGTACTCGCCGAGGACCAGTCCGGCCAGGCCCGGGGTGAAGACCGGGTCGCCGGCGGCCGTGCGGCGCACCGCGTCCTGCAGTTCCTCGGTGGAGGCCGACTTGAGCAGGTAGCCGGTGGCGCCGGACTTGACCGCCTCCAGGACGTCGGCGTGCTCGCCGCTCGCGGACAGCACGAGGACGCGCAGCGTCGGGTCGGCGCCGACGACCTCCTTGCAGACCTGGACGCCGGGTTTGCCGGGCAGGTTGAGGTCGAGGACGAGGACGTCGGGTGCGACGGCCCGGGCGCGGCGCACCGCCTGGTCGCCGTCGCCGGCGGTGGCGACCACCTCGAAGCCGGATTCGGCGAGGTCCCGGGCCACGGCGTCGCGCCACATCGGGTGGTCGTCGACCACCATGACCTTGATCGGATCCTGTCGTTCGGTCATCGGTCCGCCTTCCCCCGTGCTGTGCTGCCGGTGTTCTTGGATGTGTCCGGCGCCTTCGGCGCCCTGAGTTCGACCTCCGTGCCCTGTCCGGGCACCGAGATCAGTTCGGCCGTGCCGCCGAGGTCGCGCAGCCGGCCCCGGATGGACAGGGCGACGCCGAGCCGCCCCTCGCCCTCGGCCTCGGCGAGCCGTCCCTCGGGGATACCGGGTCCCTCGTCGCGGACGGTGACGATCACCTCGTCCGGCTCGTCCTCGACGAGGATCCACGCGCGCGCGTCCTCGCCGACGTGTTTGCGGACGTTGTCCAGGGCTGCTGAGACGGCGGCGGCGAGCTCGCGTGCCGCGACCGGGGGCAGCGGCACCGGGGCGCCCGGCTCGGCGAGGTGCACGCGCGCGCCGGCATGGGGGGCGAGCAGGGCGCGCAGGTCGACGGGGGCGTCCGGGGCGTCCTCCTCCGGTTCCTCCACGGCCCGTACGACGGCGCCCTCGGCGGTGTCGTACGACACCCGGGAGACGGGGACGAGTCCGCCGGAGACCAGGCTGCGCAGCGCGACTTCCTGCTCGCCGGCCATGCGGCCCAGTTCGGCCGCCTCCCCGCCGATGACGGCGCCGCGCCGCTGCACCATCGCGAGGACCTGGAGGACGCTGTCGTGGATGTCCCGGGCGAGCCGCTCCCGCTCCCGGGTCGCCGCCTCGATCTCCAGGGCGCGGGCGAGGGTGCGCTCGGAGGCGCGGGCGACCTCGACGACGTAGCCGATGGCGATGGAGGCGACCCAGACGAGGACCACGTTGTGGACGGTGTCGCGGGCCGGGTGGCCGCGTTCGACGAGGTTGGCGACGGCGACGAGGGTGGAGGCCACGGCCGCCCAGCGCCAGCCGCCCTTGACGGCGAAGGCCAGGACGGAACCGGCGGTCCATATCGACGGCAGGGTCGGTCCGCCGTCCATGATCCGCTCGGGCGCGTCGGCGAACGGGGTCAGCAGGACGCCGGTGAGCGCGATCGTGAGGTCGGCGGCGAGGAAGCCCTTGGTGCAGCCGGCCGCGCCCGAGACCCTGGGGAGGGTGGCCAGGGTCCAGACGAAGAGGACGGCGTAGTAGGCGACGGCGAGCCAGGGCCGGGTGAAGCCGGACCAGGCGGTGGCGAAGAAACCGATCGCGTACAGCATGGTGAGCACGCGATAGCCGGCGAGCGCGCGCCACAGCGGCTGCTCGACCGACATCCTCATGACTTTCTCGCGCCTGGCCATGTCCCCCACCCCCGGCACCGGCCCGGCTAGGGCTCGGTCCCCTGCTCGGCGGCCCCGTCCTGCCCGGCCGCCTTCTCCTTCGCGCTCTGTTCCTTCTCCGCCCGTTCCTTCTCCGCCTGGGCGAGCGCGGCCTTCGCCGCCTTGCCCGCCTCCTTCTCGGCCTTCGCCGCCTCCGCGAGCTGCCGCTTCATGGCGGTCGCGTACACGTCGACGTACTCCTGGCCGGAGAGCTTCATGATCTCGTACATGACCTCGTCGGTCACCGCCCGGAGCACGAAGCGGTCGTGCTCCATGCCCTGGTAGCGGCTGAAGTCCAGGGGCTTGCCGATGCGGATGCCGGGGCGCATCAGCTTCGGTATCACCTTGCCGGGCGGCTGGATCTTCTCCGTGTCGATCATGGCGACCGGGATGACGGGGGCGCCGGTGGCGAGCGCCACGCGGGCGAGGCCGCCGGGCTTGCCGCGGTAGAGCCTGCCGTCCGGGGACCGGGTGCCCTCGGGGTAGATGCCGAACAGCTCGCCGCGCTCCAGGACCTCTATGCCGCTCTTGATGGCGGCCTCGCCCGCGCCGCGCGCGCCGGAGCGGTCCACGGGGAGCTGGCCGACGCCCTTGAAGAACGCGGCGGTCAGCCGGCCCTTGACCCCGGGCGTGTTGAAGTACTCGGCCTTGGCGATGAAGGTCACCTTGCGGTCGAGGACGGCCGGCAGGAAGAACGAGTCGGAGAACGACAGGTGGTTGCTCGCCAGAACGGCGGGGCCGTCGGCCGGGATGTGCTCCAGGCCTTCCACCCAGGGTTGGAAGGCGAGCTTCAGCGAACCCCCGACGGTGACCTTCATCGCGCCGTACAACAACCGAGTGCCTCCTGTGTCTGTGGGTCAGACCCTATCCCGGGGCACCGCCAATGGCTCCGACGGCCCTGGTCGGTGCCGGTGCGGTCGCGTACGGTGAGGTACCCGCAAGTACCGCACACGCGTCCATCGCACCCGACGGTCCGGCTCTGCCGACCCCTGACGACAGGAGACCGAGACGTGCCGGTCCTGCCCGGAGCCGAGCCGTTCCGCCACGAGGGCGGTGAGGCCGGCGTCCTCCTCTGCCACGGTTTCACCGGTTCCCCGCAGTCACTGCGCCCGTGGGCCCGGTATCTCGCGGAGCGCGATCTGACCGTAGCGCTGCCGCTGCTGCCCGGACACGGCACGCGCTGGGAGGACATGCAGGTCACCGGCTGGCAGGACTGGTACGCGGAGGTGGACCGCGAGCTGCGCGCCCTGCGGGAGCGCTGCGCGCGCGTGTTCGTGGCCGGACTGTCGATGGGCGGGGCCCTGGCGCTGCGGCTCGCCGCGAAGCACGGGGACGCGGTGTCGGGCGTCATGGTCGTCAACCCGGCGAACCGGATGCATGGCGTGGCCCAGCACGCCCTGCCGGTCCTGCGCCATCTGCTGCCCGCGACGAAGGGCATCGCCAGCGACATCGCCAAGCCGCTCAGCACGGAGCTGGGGTACGACAAGGTGCCGCTGCACGCGGCCCACTCGCTGCGCACGTTCTTCCGTCTGGCCGACGGCGATCTGCCGCAGGTCACGCAGCCGCTGCTGTTGCTGCGCAGTCCGCAGGACCATGTGGTGCCCCCGGCCGACTCGGCGCGCATCCTCGGCCGGGTGTCGTCGACGGACGTGACGGAGGTCCTGCTGGAACAGAGCTACCACGTGGCGACGTTGGACCACGACGCGGACCGGATCTTCGCGGAGAGCATCGCGTTCATCGGCCGGCTCGCGCCCGGTTCCGTCAAGGAGCCGGGGCCCGGTCTCGGTGAGGAAGGGACGACCGCAGGTGGCTGAGCACGGCTCCGACCGCGAGGACCGCGAGGACCGGGAGGAGCGGGGAGAGCGGGAGGAGGTGCGGAACGTGGAACGGGACCGCGAGCGGGACGTCGAGCGGGAGGGCCGCGAGGGGCCGGGCCCCGGGGAGGAGCGCGCGCCGAAGGAGCGGCCCGTGCCCTTCGACGAGGACGCGGCCTGGGCGGCGATCGTCGCCGGGTACGGGGAGGAGCCGCCGGACCCGCCGGGCGCCAAGCCGTTCAAGTCGGTGGAGGACCTGGCTCTGCTGGAGCCGGAGACGAACGACGACGGGCCCGAGCCGGAGCGGCCGGCCTCGGCCCGTCCGCTGGGCAGCTCCGTCGCCTTCGCACCGGGTGTCGGGCCGCGTGACCACAGCCTGGCCGAGCCCTCCGACGACGATCTGGGCGAGGACGACGAGGGCCACTTCGTGCCGCCCGAGCCGCCGCCGCTGCCCGAGGGCGACACCACGTCGAAGTTCGCGTGGCTGGGCGCGCTCGGCGGCCCGGTGCTGCTCCTGCTGGCGGTGGTGCTCGGCTGGGAGATGACCTGGTGGCTGACGACCCTGAGCGTCGGCGGCTTCCTCGGCGGCTTCGCCACGCTGGTGATGCGGATGCGGACGGGCGACGAGGACGACGACGACCCGGGGCGGGGCGCGGTGGTCTGAGGCCGGCGGCGGCCTGAGCGCCGGAGGGTCTCAGGCCGCGGGCACGCGGAGGGCGGCCAGGACCGGGAGGTGGTCCGTGGCCGCCCTCAGGTCGTCCTCGGCCACCCCGGAAAGCCCCGTGGGCACCCCGCAGCCCAGCACCTCGACGCCCTCGGTGGCGAGGATCGCGTCGATGCGCTGGTGCGGGTCGGCGGCGGTGGAGGTGTACTCGCCGCCCCAGGGCGCGACGGTCCAGCAGTCCCGCAGCCCGTCGCCGAGCCGCCGGAAGACGCGGCCGTCGGGGCGTTCGTTCAGATCACCGCCCGCCACCACGTGCTCCACGCCCATGGCGGCGATCCGGTCGAGGAGCAGGCCGGCCTGCTCGTACCGCTCGTCCTTCTGCAGCGACAGATGACAGCTCACGACGCCGAGCCGGGCCCCGCCGAAGCGGACCACGGCGGTGGCGAAGCCCCGGCGGTGCAGGCCGGGGGTGAGCGGGAGCAGTACGTCCTCGGTGCGCTCCACGGTGGCCCGCAGGGAGCACAGGAGCGCCGGTCCGGCGGCCGGGGCGCCCCCGGAGAGGATCACCAGCCCGGAGGCCGCGGCGAGCCGGGCGAGCTTCTTGCGCCAGCGGAAGAAGCGGGGGGCCTCCTGGAGGAGGACGAGGTCCGGGGCGCAGGCGGCGATCACGCGGGCGAGGGCGTCGGTGTCGTCGCGCATCGAGCGGATGTTGTAGCCGAGGACCCGGATGACGGCGGAACCGTCGGGCTCGGTGCGGGAGTTGGGGAGCGGCTCCATGTGGATCACAGTACGCCCGACAGCTCGGGGCGCGAGGTTCGTGGGCGACTGCCGGTACGTCGTGGCTTGTCGCGCCCGCGGGGCGGAGCCCCGGATGGACTCCGCCCCGCGCCCCTTCGGGGACGTCCGAGCTCCGTACCGTTACATGATCGGGTCGGGCTCGCGGGCCAGGTCGGCCGCGCCCACCAGGCCGGCCTTGTTGCCGAGCTGGGCGGCGATCACGTCGGCGACCGGGCGCCAGTTGCCGCCGACCAGCCACCGCTTGTACGACTTGCGGATCGGGTCGAGGACCAGGTCGCCCTCGTCGGAGAGGCCGCCGCCGACGATGAAGGCGGACGGGTCGAAGAGCGAGGCCAGGTCGGCGAGGCCGGCGCCGGCCCAGCGGGCCAGCTCCCGGTAGGAGTCGACGGCGACCGGGCAGCCCTGCCGGGCGGCGACCGAGATGTGCTTGCCCTCGATGCCGTCGGGGGTGCCGTCGCCGAGCGCGAGCAGCACCTCGGCGCGCTCGGGGGTGGCGTTGGCGCGCTGCTTGGCGTAGCGCACGAGGGCGCGGCCGGAGGCGTACTGCTCCCAGCAGCCCTGCGAGCCGCAGCCGCACAGCAGGCCGTCCGGCACCATGCGGATGTGGCCGAACTCGGCGGCCACGCCGAAGTGGCCGCGGCGCAGCTTGTTGCCGATGATGATGCCGCCGCCGAGGCCGGTGCCCAGGGTGATGCAGATGACGTTGCGGTGGCCCTTGCCGGCGCCGAACCGGTACTCGCCCCAGGCCGCGGCGTTGGCGTCGTTCTCCACGACGACCGGGAGGCCGACGCGGGCCTCGACCTTGTCCTTGAGCGGCTCGTTGCGCCAGTCGATGTTCGGCGCGAAGTAGACCGTCGAGCGCTGGCGGTTGACGTATCCGGCGGCGCCGATGCCCACGCCGACGATGTCGTGCCCCGCGCGTGCGCCCTCCACCGCCGAGGCGATGGCGTCCACGATGGCCTCGGGTGTGGTGGGGGTCGGCACCTTGAAGGTCGAGAGGATGTTGCCTTCCTCGTCGACCACGCCGGCCGCGATCTTCGTGCCGCCGATGTCGACGCCGATGGTGAGTCCCATGAATCCCTCAGTTTCGGTCGAGCCCCGCTACGGCCAACCGTACCCGAGGGGGACCTCAGTCCACGTCGATGCGTTGGCCGGGGCCGGTGCCCTCGTCGCCGTCGTCGCGGGATTCGCCCAGGTCGCGGGGGTTACGAGGGTCCTCGGCACCGGTTGTCCCGGAGGTCCAGCGGCGCTCCTGGTTCTGGACGGCGGAGCGGTAGGCGGCGAGGAGTTCACCGCCGGCGGCCGCGAGGTGGTCGAAAACATCCGGATTGCGCTCGATGACCGGTTCGACGGCGGCCTTGGCCTGCTGGACGACCTGTCGGACCACCTGCTGGGCCGCCGGTCCGGCGACCTGACCGAGCAGCGGGGTCTGGAGGCCGGACAGCTTGTCCGCGACCGCGTCGACGAGTTTGCGGAGTTCCTCGGCGGCCGAGCCCGGCTGTGGCCCGCGCTCGGCGCGGCGGCGGGCCTTCTCGGCCTCCAGGTCCTCGGCGCACGCCCTCGCCCAGGCGTCGGCGTCGGTCGCCCGCGCCTCGCCGGCCGGTCCGGCCGGCCCGACCGCGTCGGCCTCGTCGTGGCGAGCGGCCTCGGGCGGGGGGAGCTCTTCGCTCATGACGGACTCCTGACTACGGTTCGTCCCTCCGACGTTACCCGAACGGGCGTGACGGGATCAGCGTCCCCGCGGCCACAGCCGGGGATCCGGCGCGAACCGGACGGCGAGGGTGTCCTCCCGCAGGGCGGCCCCGTCGACGGTGCAGCGGCGCAGGGCGGACGGCAGCGGCACGATCCGGCGGAACGGTCCGGCGGTGACGACCAGTTCGTCGCCGCGCCGGACGAGGTCGAGTTCCTCGCGTATGGCGCCGGGCAGCGGGATGTGCCAGACGAGGACGCCGTCGTCGGCCAGCCGGTCGGTGACGGGCCACTCGACCGGGGTGACGTCCTGGCCTGCGCCCGGCGCGTGGAGGGCGGCCAGGTCGTCCGTGCCCCGCGGATCGCGTCCGAGGTGGGCGACGGTGCGGACGTCGTACGTCCCCTGCCACTCCTCCAGCGCCTTGCGCTGCTGGGCGAGGGGGCCGGCGAGCCAGCTGTCCGCGGGGGCGTCCTCGGGCAGGACGCGGTTGGCGACCAGCAGGTCGGCGCGCAGGCCGCGCAGGGCGAGGCCGAGGCGGGCGGTGCGGAGCGCGTCCGCGGCGGCGGGGCCGGGCTCGGCGACGAACCGTACGACGGTGTTCCGGTCGGCGAGGACGGCCTCGGCGGCGGCCAGCTCCAGGTCCCAGCGGGCGGCGGCCTCGTAGAGCGACTCGGCGGGCATGGGGACGCCCGCGAGCCGGCCGAGGACGGGACGCAGGGCGCGGGCGGCCTGCCGCTCGGGCGGGAGCAGGCGGCGCAGGTAGCGGCGCAGTTCCTCGGGGAGGGCGAGCAGGGCGAGGGCGCGCGGGGCGGGCGGGAGGTCGACGACGACCAGTTCGGGGGAGCCGGCGTCCTCGGCGAGGGCGGCGTCGCGCAGGGCACGCAGCAGGGCGAGTTCGTCGGCGCCGGGCAGGGGGGTGAGTTCCTCGGCGTCCAGGCGGGCGGCGCCGAACAGGTCGAGGGCGGAGGCGGCACGGTCCTGGAGGGCGGCGAGGCCGTCCCGGAAACCCTGGGCGGCGTCGGGCCGCCGGACGGTGAGGCCGGGTTCGACGGGGACCGGCCGCGGGCCGGTGCGCACCCCGAGCGCGGCGCCGAGGGTGTCGTCGCGGTCGGCGCCGAGCAGAAGGGTGCGGGTGCCGGCACGGGCGGCGGCGAGCGCGGTGGCGGCCGCGACGGTCGTACGACCGCTGCCGCCCGGACCCGTGATCAGGATGGTGCGCATGAGGCTGAACGCTACCTTCGCCCCCGTCCCGGCCGGTGGGTGCCGTACAGCTCGCGGCGTACGCCCACGGGGGCCTGTGACGCCGCCCCCGACCCGCGGCGCGCACGCCCGTGGCCGGGTGGGCGGCCGCTGCCGGGCGGATGCGCCGCGTGCCGCCGGGCCGTCGCGGCGCCGGCGGCGGTCGGCGCGCGTCTCGCGGGCGCCTCGGCGCGACCGGTCCTGCGGTCCGGCGGTTACTTCGGGACCGACTCCACGCGCTTCTTCAGGCCCGCCAGCGCCCGGTCGATGATGACCTTCTCGGCCTTGCGCTTGATCATGCCGAGCATCGGGATCTTGACGTCGACGGTGAGCCGGTACGTGACCTCCGTGCCCGACCCGGCCGGCCGGAGCAGGTAGGAGCCGTCGAGCGAACGCAGCATCTGGGACTTGACCAGCGTCCAGGACACCTCGTGGTCGCCGGTCCAGGTGTACGCCAGCGTCTGGTCGTCCTTGATCGCCCCGGCGTCCATGACGAGTCGGACCTGCTCGGCACGCCCCTGCGCGTCGGTCGCGAGGACCTGCGCCTCCTTCACCTCACCGGTCCAGTCCGGGTAGCGGGCGAAGTCGGCGATCACCTCCATGACGTCGGCCGGTGCCGCCTCGATCGTGATGCTCGAGCTGGTGTGTTCCGCCATCGCCGTGGCTCCTCCAGATGCGGGCCGGGTACTGAGGATCGTCGTGCGCGCGGCGCGCACGTGTGTGCCGCGTGAAGGCTATCGCGCACGGACAGGGCGGATGTCACCACCCGCCCGCGACAGTCCGGCCGTCCGGGCTCACCACTCCAGCACCCACGGCTTCCCCGTCGACGCGAAGTGGCCGACGTTCACGCACTCGGTCGCCCCGATCCGCATCCGCCGCGCCAGCGGCTGGTGCACGTGGCCGAACAGGGCGTAGCGGGGCCGGGTCCGGCGGATCGCGTCCAGCAGCGCGCGGCTGCCCCGCTCGAAGCGGCGCGCCACCGTGTCGTAGACCAGCTCCGGCACGTCCGGCGGGATGTGCGTGCACAGCACGTCCACCTCGCCGACGGCCTCGATCTTCGCGGCGTACTCCTCGTCGCCGATCTCGTACGGCGTGCGCATCGGGGTGCGCAGGCCGCCGCCGACGAAGCCGAAGACCCGGCCGCCGATCTCGACCCGCTCCCCGTCCAGCACGGTCGTGCCCGGCCCGGCGTACTCCGGCCACAGCGACGGCATGTCGACGTTGCCGTAGGTGGCGTACGTGGGCGTGGGGAACGCGGCGAACATCTCGGCGTACTGTCCCCGCACCGCCCGCTCGATCAGCGCGGCCCGGTCCCCGCCGACGTCCGCCCACAGCCGGGCCCCGAACTCGCGCGCCTCGGCGAAGCGGCGGGCGGTGCGCAGCTCGACGATGCGGTCGGCGTTGGCCTCGCCGAACAGCTCGGGGAAGATGCCGCGCGAGTGGTCGGCGTAGTCGAGGAAGAGGACCAGGTCCCCCAGGCAGACCAGGGCGTCGGCGCCGTCACCGGCCTTGGCCAGGTCGCGTGCGTTGCCGTGCACGTCGCTCACCACATGGACGCGCGTCGTCGTGTTGTGGGCCGGTGTGGGTGCCATGACGATCAAGCGTAGGTGTGTGCGGCAGGCGTGAACAGTGGCGGTCGGACCTGCGGTTACTGGCTGGTCGGTCGAGGCGTCGACTACTCTGCGCCGAGGAAACCCCGTCCGTGTGACGCAGCGAACATCTCGCGGGGACCCCCTGTCGGAGACGCCATACCGGCGGGTAACGTCCGGGCAGTCCAGTCGTGCTCAGGATTTCGGCATGTGAATCCCGCATGTGTTTCCCCGAGCACTTGCCCGAGCCTTGGACCGCACCGTCGCATCGCACAACGTCGTGGCGCCGGCGCCCTATGAGGAGCAGCAGTCTTGCGCGAGTTCAGCCTTCCGGCTTTGTACGAGGTCCCCGCGGACGGAAATCTGACCGACATCCTCCGCAGAAACGCCGCGCAGCACCCCGACGTCGCCGTCATCGCCCGCAAGGCGGGAGGCGCCTGGCAGGACGTGAGCGCCCGCGACTTCCGCGCCGAGGTGCACTCCGCCGCCAAGGGTCTCATCGCCTCCGGTGTGCAGCCGGGCGACCGGGTCGGCCTGATGTCCCGCACGCGGTACGAGTGGACCCTGCTGGACTTCGCGATCTGGAGCGCCGGCGCGGTCACCGTGCCGGTGTACGAGACCAGCTCGCCGGAGCAGGTGCGGTGGATCCTCGGTGACTCGGGCGCCACGGCGTGCGTCGTGGAGTCGGCCGGGCACGCCGCCGCCGTGGAGTCGGTGCGCGAGCAGCTGCCCGCCCTCAAGAACGTCTGGCAGATCGACGCCGGGGCCGTGGAGGAGCTGGGGCGTCTCGGCGAGGACGTCACGGACGAGGCGGTCGAGGAACGCAGCTCGATCGCGAAGGCCGACGACCCGGCGACCATCGTCTACACCTCGGGCACCACCGGCCGCCCCAAGGGCTGCGTGCTCACCCACCGCAGCTTCTTCGCCGAGTGCGGCAACGTCGTCGAGCGCCTGCGCCCCCTGTTCCGCACGGGCGAGTGCTCCGTCCTGCTCTTCCTCCCGCTCGCCCACGTCTTCGGCCGCCTGGTCCAGGTCGCGCCGATGATGGCGCCGATCAAGCTGGGCTGCGTCCCGGACATCAAGAACCTCACCGACGAACTGGCCGCGTTCCGGCCCACACTGATCCTGGGCGTGCCGCGCGTCTTCGAGAAGGTCTACAACTCGGCGCGCGCCAAGGCGCAGGCCGACGGCAAGGGCAAGATCTTCGACAAGGCCGCCGACACGGCGATCGCGTACAGCAAGGCCCTGGACGTCCCGTCGGGCCCGTCCCTCGGCCTGCGGATCAAGCACAAGATCTTCGACAAGCTCGTCTACGGCAAGCTCCGCACGGTCCTCGGCGGACGCGGCGAGTACGCCATCTCCGGCGGCGCGCCCCTCGGCGAGCGCCTCGGCCACTTCTTCCGCGGCATCGGCTTCACGGTCCTGGAGGGCTACGGCCTGACCGAGTCCTGCGCGGCCACCGCCTTCAACCCCTGGGACCGGCAGAAGATCGGCACGGTCGGCCAGCCGCTGCCCGGCTCGGTGGTGCGCATCGCCGACGACGGCGAGGTGCTGCTGCACGGCGAGCACCTCTTCAAGGAGTACTGGAACAACCCGGAGGCGACCGCGGAGGCGCTGGCCGACGGCTGGTTCCACACCGGTGACATCGGCACCCTCGACGAGGACGGCTACCTGCGCATCACCGGCCGCAAGAAGGAGATCATCGTCACCGCCGGCGGCAAGAACGTCGCCCCGGCCGTGATCGAGGACCGCATCCGGGCGCACGCGCTGGTCGCGGAGTGCATGGTGGTCGGCGACGGGCGGCCCTTCGTGGGGGCGCTGGTCACCGTGGACGAGGAGTTCCTCGGCCGCTGGTGCGCGGAGCACGGCAAGCCGGCCGGTTCGACGGCGGCGTCGCTGCGGGAGGACCCGGATCTGCTCGCCGCGATCCAGTCGGCGGTCGACGACGGCAACGCGGCGGTGTCGAAGGCGGAGTCGGTGCGCAGGTTCCGGGTGCTCGACGCGCAGTTCTCCGAGGAGTCGGGGCATCTGACTCCGTCGTTGAAGCTGAAGCGGAACGTTGTCGCGAGGGATTACGCGGACGAGATCGAGGCGCTCTACGCGAAGTAGGGGCGCGTGCCGGGGTGCCGGGTACGGTTCGTCGGCGGCTTTCCGTCCGCTGTGGCTTGTCGCGCCCACGCGGCAAAGCCGCGCGATGTCTCAGCCCCGCGCCCCTGACCGGCATGTCCCGGCCCCGCGCTGCCGAGGGCACCCCGCGCTACAGCAGAGCCTTCAGGCGTTCTGCCAGCAGGTCCCAGCGCCACTTCTCCTCGACCCAGGACCGGCCCCGCTCGCCCATCCGGCGGCGCAGCTCGGCATCGCCGAGGAGGACGGTGATGCGGTCGGCGGCCTGTTCCTCGTCGCCGCCCCGCACCACCCATCCCGTCTCGCCGTCGAGCACGGCGTCCGGGGCGCCGCCGGAGTCGCCGGCGACGACGGGCAGGCCGGTCGCGGAGGCCTCCAGGTAGACGATGCCGAGCCCCTCCACGTCCAGCCCGCCCCGCCGGGTGCGGCACGGCATGGCGAAGACGTCCCCGGCGCCGTAGTGCGCGGGCAGCTCGGCCCACGGCACGGCGCCGGTGAAGCGGACGGAGGCGGCGACGCCGGTGTCCTGCGCGAGGCGGCGCAGGTCCTTCTCGTAGGGGCCGCCGCCGACGATCAGCAGGACGGCGTCGGGCTCGGCGGCGAGGATGCGCGGCATGGCCCGGATCAGGGTGTCCTGGCCCTTGCGCGGCACCAGCCGGGAGACGCACACCACGACGGGCCGGTCGGTCAGCCCGAGCCGGGCCCGCACCTCGTCGCCGCCGCTGTCCGGGTGGAAGGTCTTCTCGTCCACGCCCGGCGGCAGCTGCACCATCCGCGCGGCGGCCCGCGGGGTGAGCGCGCCCGCGATCCGTGAGCGCGTGTACTCGCCGAGGTAGGTGATCGTGTCCGTGGACTCCCCGATCCGGCGCAGCAGTCGACGGGCGGCGGGCAGCTGGGCCCAGCCGGCCTCGTGCCCGTGGGTGGTGGCGACGATCCGCTCGGCGCCCGCCCTGCGCAGGGCGGGCGCCATCAGCCCGAGGGGCGCCGCCGCCCCGAACCACACCGCCGTGCACCCGTGCTCGCGCAGCAGCCCGACCGCCCGCCGGGTCGCGTCCGGCGTCGGCAGCAGCATCGTCGTACGGTCGCGCACGACGGTGAAGGGCTGCTCGGCGTCGAAGGCGGCGGTCGCCTCGACGCCCTCCCGGCTCCGCTTCCAGGTGGAGGCGTAGACGACCAGCCGCTCGGGGTCCAGGCGCAGCGCCATGTTGTGCAGGAATGCCTGGATGCCGCCCGGGCGGGGCGGGAAGTCGTTCGTCACGATCAAGGTCTTGCGCATCGCCGCCGACCCTACCGAACCCGCCGCCCGGGGCGGGGCCCGGCCGTGTCTGTGGCACGCGTGCGCGGGCGGGGACATCATGGGACACCGGCACGGCACACGCGGACGGGCAGGGAGCACGTGGTGACGACGGACGCGGGGCGGTTCCCGGTGCGGCCGCTGACGGCCTGGGGCGTCACGCGGCTGGTGCTGCTGCTGTTCACGCTGAAGGTCCTGGTCCTCCCGGGCCCGGACGTCACCAGCGACGTGTCGGTCATCTACCGGGGCTGGTACGACGTCCTGCGCACCGGAACGTTTCCGCTGGACGACGTCACCTGGCAGTACCCGCCCGCCGCGGCGCTCGCGGTCCTCTCCCCCGGCCTGCTGCCCTTCCTGGACTACCCCACCGCCTTCTTCGCGCTGGCCTGCGTCGCGGACCTGGTGGTCCTCGCGCTGCTGCTGCGGGCCGGGCGGGGACGCGGCCGGTCCCGGCTCGGTGCCTGGGTCTGGGTGGCGGGTGTCCCGCTGCTCGGCCCCACGGTGTACGCGCGGTACGACGTGATGGTCACCGCGGTCGCGGTGGCCGCGCTGCTCGCCGCCGGGCGGCACCCCCGGGTGGCGGGCGCGCTGGCGGCGTTCGGCGCGCTGCTGAAGGTGTGGCCGGCCCTGGTGCTCGTCGGCGTGCGCGGGCGCGGCCCCTGGGTGTCGGCGGCGCTGACGGGCGCCGGCCTGGCCGCGCTGTTCGCCGTGACGACGCCCGGCGCGTTCGCGTTCCTGACGTTCCAGCGCGAGCGGGGCACCGAGGTGGAGTCGCTGGGCTCGCTCGTCCTGCACGTCGCCCGGCACCACGGCTGGGACGGGGCGGTGCTGCTCAACTACGGTTCCGTCGAGTTCCTCGGCCCCCACGTGGGCACGGTGAGCACGGTCGCCCTCGCGCTGACCGCGACGGCGTTCGGCTGGCTGCTGCTGTGGCGGCTCGCGGCCACGCGGTTCGCGGCGCACACGGCGGCGGACGCGGCCTTCACGGCGGTCCTGATGTTCACGGTGACCAGCAGGGTGATCAGCCCCCAGTACATGGTCTGGCTGGTCGGTCTCGCCGCGGTCTGCCGGTGCTTCTCGGCGAGCCGGATGCGGGTGCCGGCCGTGCTGGTGCTGGCGGCGAGCGCGGTGACGGTGCTGGAGTTCCCCGTCTGGTTCGCGCACGTCGTGGCGAGCGACCCGCTGGGCGTCACGCTCCTGTTCGTCCGCAACGGCCTGCTGGTGGCCGCCGCGCTCACCGCGGCCCGCGCGCTGTGGCGCGACACCGCGCCGCGCGGACGGCCGGGACGGTCCGCCGGGTCCGGGCGGCTCAGCCGAGTTCGGTCCGCAGATACTCCCGCCACCGCGCCGTGAACTCCTCCGGCGTCGTCCCGAGCACGTCGCGCATCGCCTCCTCGACCGCGCCCGCGCGCTCGTCGTGGGCGCCCACCGCGCGGTAGAAGGCGTCCAGCCGGTCCTCGCCCCACCGGTCGGCGATCATCCGGCAGGCCAGCCAGCCGCCCTCGTAGGCGCGGGCGAGTGCGTCGGCCTCGCCGGTGAAGCCGAAGTCCTCGTCCGTCGGCAGTGCGCCGGGCACCCGGCCCTCGGCCACCGCGCGGGCCAGTTCGGAGGCGGCCTGGGACGGCGCCCGGCCGACGGCGCGGTAGCCGACCCAGTCGGCATAGCCCTCGGACAGCCACAGCGGCGTGGCGGCGGTGGTGTGGACGCGCGTGGCGACGTGGGTGGCCTCGTGGGTGAGCACGACCTGCTTGCCGAGGCCGCCGAGCAGCCCGTACGCGTCGGGGTTGACGATGATCCGGTCGGCGGGCGCGTGTTCCCGGCCGCCCGTCTCGCCGGTGGTGACCGCGGCGATGCCCCGGTAGGAGGAGGCGGGCGAGCCGAGCAGCCCCGCCATCCCCTCCAGCGACCGGGGCACCAGTACGACGATCCGGCGGGCCCAGTCCCCGTCCCAGGCGTCGGACACGGCCGGCACCGCGCGGTCGGCCAGGTCCGCGTAGCCGCGCAGCGCCCCGGTGGACTGCCCGACGCCGAGGACGAGGCTGTGCTCGCCCCGCACCACCCGCACCGGGCCCTGGTCCCACGGCTGCTGGCCGGTCTGCTTCGCGGGCCGGTCGGAGTCGACGGACCACCGTCCGTCCCCGCCTCGGCTCAGCCGCACGGTGCGGGCGGCCGTGACGGCGCCCCGGTCGTAGCCCTCGACGCGGTAGCTGAGGTCCACGTCGGCGGTGGCGGTGTCACCGGTGCGGCGCACGCCGGTCACGCGGTACGACCAGGCGGCCAGCGGCACCGCGCTCAGGTTGCCGAAGCCCGTCCCGGCGCCGGTGCGGGCCCAGGCGGCCTGGTCGTGGGCGAGGACGGCCTCGGCGCGCCGGTCCAGGACCCGCTGGACCTCGGCGCGGACGGGGTCGGCCGCGGTCCGGCCGCCACAGGCCACGAGGGAGACCAGCAGCAGGCACAGCGCCACCACCGAGGAACCCGACACCCGCCTTCGACCGGCCATCTTTCCGATCGTACGGGGGCCGGGCCGCGGGAACCGGGGTTCGGGGAGGTCAGACCCTGGTGACCGAGGAGACCGGCATCATGCCGACCGGGTCGTAGCGCACCGGGGCACCGGGGTGGGGTGCGTGGATCACCTGGCCGTTGCCGGCGTACATGCCGATGTGGCTGGCGTCGTCCCGGTAGGCGACCAGGTCGCCGGGCCTCGCCTCGGAGAGCGGGATCTGCCGGCCCGCGTACCGCTGCGCCTGCGAGGTGCGCGGCAGGCCGACCCCGGCCTGGGCGTACGACCACTGGATCAGACCCGAGCAGTCGAAGCCGGAGGGGCCGTTGGCGCCCCAGATGTAGGGCCTGCCGAGCGCGGAGCGGGCGGCGGCGAAGGCGGCCGCCGCCCGGCCGGAGGCGGGCACGGCGCCACCGAGGGCGGTCAGGTCGGTGCGGCCGGAGCGGGAGGCGCGGTCGTAGGCGGCGCGGTCGCCGGCCGGGAGGGTGCCGAGCAGCCGCCGGGCCTCGGCGAGCTTGCGCTCGACGGTCTTCTTGTGGACGGCGACGGCCTTGCGGCCCTCCTCCAGCTCGGCGAGCTTGCGCGCGGCCTCGGCACGGTCCTGGGCGAGTTCACGCAGGGCCCTTCGGAGCTCCCTGAGTTCGCCGGCCTCGTGCGTGGTGATCCGGTCGAGCACGGAGGCCTTGTCGAGGTAGTCGTCCGGGTCGGCGGAGAGCAGCAGGGCGAGGGAGGGGTCGACGCCGCCCGAGCGGTACTGGGCCCCGGCGAGCGAGCCGAGCCCGTCCCGCATGGTGTTGATCCGCTGCTGCTTGCGGGCGATCTCGTCCTGCGCGGCGGTGACCTGAGCACGCAGGGCGTCGGTGCGCTCGTCGGCCTTGTTGTAGGCCTCGGTCGCCTTCTCCGCCTCCGTGTGGAGGCGGTCCACCTCGGCACGGGTGTCGTCGTGCGGCGCGGCCACGGCCGCCGGTACGGCGCCCAGGACGGCGGTGGCGACGGAGAGAAGGCCGACGGCGGCGGTGGCGCCGCGATCGAGCCCGGACGGTGCAAGGCGGCGATGGGACCCCACGGGAAGCCGCACTCCTTCCGCTGGCGGACGGGAAACGCGGCAGACAGTAGCCCCGCGGCGGGGCGGCGACCAACGTCCCGGCGAGGGTGCGCGACACGACGCCCCGCCGCTGACGCAGGTCACCGACGGGGCGGGGGGTCAGAACGCCGTGCCGTGATTCGCCCGAACGGACGGCACGGCCAGGACGTTTCCGGAAGTTCCCGGAGCGGGGATCAGACGCGGACGCCCCACATGAACGGGCCGCCGATGGTGCTCATCGACTCGTAGCGGACGACCGTGCCGGTGCGCGGCGCGTGCAGGACCTGGCCGTTGCCGGCGTAGAGGCCCACGTGGTGCAGGTCGTTGAAGAAGAAGACGAGGTCGCCGACCTGGAGGTCGCTCATCGAGGAGATGCGCGTGCCGTAGTTGGCCTGGGCCTCGGAGGTGCGCGGTATGTCGACGCCGGCCTGGGCGTAGGCCCAGGAGGTGAGGCCCGAGCAGTCGTAGGAGGAGGGGCCGGTGGCGCCGTAGACGTACGGGCTGCCGATCTTGCTCTGGGCGGCGGAGAACGCCGCGCCCGCGCGGCCGGAGGCGGAGGCCGTGGAGCCGGACAGGACCTGGCGCTCGCTGCTGCGGGTGGAGCGTTCCTGCTCGGCGTCGAGGGTGGCCTTCTCCGCGGCGGTGAGCGAGTTGAGGAGCTTCTGGGCCGAGGAGAGCTTGCCCTGGACTTCCTTCTTCTTGTTGCCCAGTTCGGTGCGGGTGGCGGAGAGGTCCTTGAGCTTCTTGGAGGCCTCGGCGCGCTGCTGGGCGAGGTCGCGCTGCTTCTCCTGGATCTTCTCCAGCGCCTCGACCTGCTGACCGCTGAGCTGGTCGAGCGTGGAGGCCTTGTCCAGGTAGTCGTCCGGGTCGGCGGACAGGAAGAGCTGCAGGGAGGGGTCGATGCCGCCGGAGCGGTACTGGGCGCTGGCCATCGAACCGAGGCCCTCGCGCAGCTCGTTGAGCTCCTCCTGGCCGCGGGCGACGTTGTCCTGGATGGTGGAGATCTCCTTCTGGAGCTTCTCCTGCTTCTCCTTGGCCCCGTTGTACTTCTCGGTGGCCTGCTCCGCCTCTTCGTAGAGTTTGTCGACCTTGGCCTTGACCTCGTCCTTGCTCGGCTTCTCGGTCGGCGCGGCGTTGGCCGCCTGCGAGCTGAGAGCGACTGCGGCTGCCGCTGCGGTGGTGAGCACGGTCACACGCGTGCGGCTCGGCTGCTTGGGACGACGGTGGGACGCCACGGAGTCGAGCTCCTTCTTGAGAGGGATCACCCGATCGCGGGTTCGAAGGAACGGGTTCGAAGGCTGACCCTAGTGACCAAGTCGTGATGAGTTCAAATCCTCAGGTGAAAATAGTGAGACCGGAGAGGCATATTTCACCGTGAACTCACGTGCGGTGAGCCGACGTTGACCGTGTGTCGCACCGAACGGCCCTCAATTCGGGCAAGCGGCCCGTACGTTGCGCTTGGGGCGGACGGCGCTCCGGGGACATACGGCCCAGGGCTCAGCCGTGCGAGAACCGCTTGAGGAGGACCACCGAGGCCACCGGCCGCGCCCCCGCCTTCGCCACCCCGTCGGCGACCTCGCGGTCGGTGGAGACGACGATGACCGGCCGGCCCGGCGGCTCGGCCCGCACCAGCTGGCGGATCAACTCGTCGGCGGTGACACCGGGCTTGGAGAACAGCACGCGCACCCCGCGCGGCGGCGCCAGCAGCACCGGCGCCGCCAGTTCGGCCCCGTCGAAGACGCAGGTCGTCTCGGCGCCGGTCTGCGCGGCGAGCTGGGAGAGCTGACCGAGCAGGCGCAGCCGCTGCTTCTCCAGCGGCATCTGCGGATAGCCGGTCTTGGTGACGTTGTAGCCGTCGACGACCAGGTGCGCCTGGGGCAGCGCGAGCAACTGGTCGAGGATGGCGGGGTCGTGCTCGGACAGGGCGCGGGCGGCGATGTCCTTCGGGGTCATCCGGCCGGGCTCGACCGCCTCCACCGTCTGGGCGGGCCGCACCGACACCGGAGGCAGCGCGAGCTCCCGGCGCAGCCCCTGCGTGGCGTCCAGCAGCGTGTCGAGGAGCAGCCGTACGCGCATGTCCTCGACGCTGCGTCCCTCACGGGCCGCCCTGCGGGTGGCCTCCAGGGCGGCCTCCGCCTCGGTGAGGCGGGCCTTGAGCCGCCGGCTCTCGCTCTCGGCGGCGGACACCTGGGCGTTCGTCTCGCTGCGGACGGTGTCTATCTCGTCCCGCATCTTGCGCAGGGCCGCCTCGCCGCGCTTGACGTCGCTGAGGGCGGAGCGCAGCTTGCGGTGCAGCGCGTCGGCCTCCTTCTTCGCCGCGTCCAGCTCGCCGCGCAGCCGCTCCGTCTCGGTCCTGGCGTGCTCCCGGGCCCGGGCCAGCTCGCCCCGCAGCCGCTCCAGCTCCGCGCGGCTCTCCTCGTCGGCGCGCTCGGCGTCCGCGCGCTGCGCCTCCTCGCCGGCGGCGGTCACCAGCTTCACCCAGCCGTGCGGGCGCAGCACGTAGGCCGCGGCCGCCACGTCGAGGGGGTCCGCGGCCGGGGGCGGGGCTCCGGCGTCGAGGGCGCCGGCCAGCTCCGGCTGGGCCTCTCTGAACTTCTCGCCGATCCGCTGCCGGAACAGGGGGTCGGTCTCCACGGCGGCGGCCATGGCGTTGCCGGCGAACTTGGCCCGGCGGTTGGGGGCGAAACGGGCGTACTGTCTCAGCTGTGCGGGAAGTTCGCCGAGGGTGAGCGAGCCGAAGCCGTCGGACACGATCTGCACGACCCTGCGGCGCACTCCGTCGGGCATCGGGCGGTCGAGCACCTCAGCGGCGCCGTCGCCCGGCCCCCCGCCGTGTGTCTCCACCATCCGTCACCCCAATGCCTCTGCTGTCTGCGCATGCCTGTGCGTGGCCCCGGTGCGGGACCACGGCCCGCGGGGCCCGCTCCCGTCAGGAGCCGGCGCCCGGCCTGTCCACGAGTTCCACCTGGTCCACGGCGTTGCACCAGCGGCACCGCACCGACTCGATGGTCTCACTGAGCACCTCGCGCTCCTCGACCGACGGCTCACCGGCCAGGTCGAGGTGCACGTACTCGACGACCTTCGAGGCGCGGGTCACGTCGAACCGGGTGAGGTTGCCGCAGAGGGTGCAGCGCCACCGCGTCGTGTCGGTCGGCAGGGGAACCGTCATCGTGGCTGTTCGCTCTCTATCCAGTGTCCGTGACGCGCCGGCCTCCCCGGTGCGTGTGGCTCGTAACCCTACGGCCTGACGGGTACCCGCCGCCCGCGCGTCCACGGCGGCGAGGCGGTATGGGCGGTTGCGTCCGGTTGCGCCATGCTCTGTGTCCATGATCCGCAACTGGAGCACGGCGGTCCTCGGGAAGATCAGGACGCTCGGCACGGCCCGCACCCCGCGTGACCGCACGGCGCCGGTGACGTACACGCTGATCATCCTGTGCTGCCTGCTGTTCCTGATCAGCCCGGCCTCGGGCCTCGATCCGGCCTACGGCTCCGGAGAGGAACTGCTCGCCGCGCAGCGCGCCTGGTTCCACCGCTGGGGCGTGATCCCCGCAGAACTGTTCGAGGACTCCCCCGGGGCCGCCCTCACCCCCGCGACGGCGCTGTTCGTCCACGGCAGCTGGGTGCACCTGCTCGGCAACATGCTCTTCCTCCACGTCTTCGGCGCGATGGCCGAGGCGCGGATGGGGCGGCTCCAGTTCCTGCTGTTCTACCTCGGCTGCGGCTGTCTGGCGCTGCTGGGCTACGCGGGGGCCAACGCCCACTCCCAGGAGTCCCTGGTCGGGGCCTCGGGGGCGATCTCCGCGGTCCTCGGCGCGTTCCTCTTCCTGTTCCCGCGGGCCCGGGTGACCAGCCTCCTGCCCTTCCTCTTCTTCCTGCCGCTGCGCTTCCCGGCCTGGGTGGTGCTGCCGTTCTGGGCGTCCCTGCAGTGGATGGCGGCGGGGCGGGCCGGTGACGGGCCGGGAGTGGCCTACCTCGCGCATCTGGTGGGCTTCGGGCTGGGCTTCGTCTTCGCCTGGGTGCGGTTCGGAGGTGGGACTACAGTTGGGGACGTTCCAGCGACGGCCCCCGAGGGAGAGAACCAGCCGTGATCAGCGCGATCGTCCTCATCAAGACCAGCGTGGACCGGATCCCCGAGATCGCGGAGCAGATCGCCTCGCTGGAGAACGTCAGCGAGGTCTTCTCCGTCACCGGCACCTACGACCTGATCGCGATGGTGCGGGTCAACCAGCACGAGGACCTGGCGGAGGTCATCCCCGGCCGGATCAGCAAGATCCCGGGCGTGGAGGGCACGGACACGCACGTGGCGTTCCGCACCTACTCGCAGCACGACCTGGAGGCGGCCTTCGCGATCGGCCTGGACAACTAGTGCCGCGGCAGGCGACGTCCGCCCCGTCGCGACGCCCGGCACGCTCCCCCGGAGGGGGTGCCCCCACTCGCCGCACCGGACGCCGCTCCTCACCGGGCGAACGTCGCCTGCCGCGGCACTAGGGCCCGCCGTTCGGATCAGGCCCTGGGGGACCGAGGAGACCGCACTCGCCCGCGCCGGCACCCTCCGGAGAGGATGCCGGCGCGAAAGGCTCAGGCGGCCGTGCCGGCGCCGGACGTGTCCGGGACGCAACGCCCGTCCTCGGTGCGGTAGTTCCAGCGGGCGCCGTCGCTCACCAGCTCCTTGACGGCGTTCACGAACCGCTCGACGTGCTCGTCCGGGGTGCCCGCGCCGAAGCTGACCCGGATGGCGTTGAGGGACTTCTCCCCCGGCGCCGCCTCGGGGGCGCCGCACTCGCCCTGCGTCTGCGGGTCGCTGCCGAGCAGGGTGCGCACCAGCGGGTGGGCGCAGAACAGGCCGTCGCGCACGCCGATGCCGTACTCGGCAGAGAGGGCTGCGGCGAAGTGGGAGCTGTTCCAGCCCTCGACGACGAAGGAGAGGACGCCGACGCGGGGGGCGTCGTCGCCGAAGAGGGAGAGGACTCGCACCTCGGGGACCTCGGCGAGCCCTTCGCGGACCTTGCGGATCAGGTACTCCTCGCGGGCGACCAGCGTGTCGAACCCGGCCTCGGTGAGCGTCTTGCAGGCGGAGGCGATGGCGTAGGCGCCGATGACGTTGGGCGACCCGGCCTCGTGGCGGGCGGCGCTGTCGTGCCACTGCACGTCCACGCCGCCGTCCGCGCGCCGGCTGACGCTGCGGCTGGCCCCGCCGCCCGCGAGGTACGGCTCCGCCTCGCGCAGCCAGTCGGCGCGGCCCGCGAGGACGCCGGAGCCGAAGGGGGCGTACAGCTTGTGCCCGGAGAAGGCGACCCAGTCGACGTCGAGGTCACGGACGCTGACCGGGTGGTGCGGAGCGAGCTGGGCGGCGTCCAGCACGATGCGGGCCCCGTGGGCGTGCGCGGCGGCGGCCAGCTCGCGCACCGGCCACAGCTCGCCGGTGACGTTGGAGGCACCGGTGACGCAGACCAGGGCGGGCCCGTACGGCTCGCGGGCGGCGAGCGCGCGCTCCAGGGTCTCGACGGCCTCGGCGGGGCTGCTCGGGGCGTCGAGGTAGGTCACGTCCGCGTCCCGCCAGGGCAGCAGCGAGGCGTGGTGCTCGGTCTCGAAGACGAAGACCCGGCAGCCGGCCGGGAGGGCTGCGGCGAGCAGGTTCAGGGAGTCGGTGGTGGACCGGGTGAACACCACCTGGTCGGCGTCCCGGCAGCCGAGGAACTCGGCGACGGTCCTCCGGGCGTTCTCGAACAGGTCGGTCGACAGCTGCGAGAGGTACCCGGCGCCGCGGTGCACGCTGCCGTAGTACGGGGCGTAGGCGGCGACGTCGTCCCAGACCCGCTGGAGCGCGGGGGCGCTGGCGGCGTAGTCGAGCGCGGCGTAGGCGACCTCGCCGCCGGTGACGAGCGGGACGGTGACGTCCCGGCCCAGGACGGGCAGCGGGGCACGGACGGACTGGTCGGCGGCGACGGCGGAGACGGACATGGGTACTCCCGTGAAGGCAGAGGTCGTCGCCACGCGAGCGCGTACGGCTCGAGCGCGGGACGGAAAGGAAAAGGGGGATGCGGAGGCGGGGCTCTGCGGCCCTATCGCATTCGCTGATTCACGGGAAACTCCCTCGGACGACCCAGGACCCCTGGACCCACGCTGTCGACAGCGCGCGAGGGATCCGCGCTTGCCGTGGACCTTGCTGTCCACGACCTGGTCTTCACCCGGGGCACCCCGCCACGGACGGAGGGTTGCCGGACAGTCGGCCGGGGCCTCATGACTGTCACTCATGACCTGGGAAGGAACGTACGTGAAGTGATCGCCGCCCCGCAACCCGAGTCCGGATCGCGGGACGGTCGGCACCGTCCGGGCGGGGCCCTACGCGTTGCTGGCGGCCACCCAGCGCTCCAGGGTCCGCCTGGCCGCGCCGGAGTCGATGGATGCGGCGGCCTGCTCCATACCGGCCCTGATCCGCTCGGTCAGCGGCCCGTCGCCGGGCTTCAGGGCCACCAGGGCCGCCGCCGAGTTCAGCAGCACCGCGTCCCGGACGGGTCCCGGTTCGCCGGCCAGCAGACGGCGGGCGACGTCGGCGTTGTAGGAGGCGTCGGCGCCGCGCAGCGCCTCGACCGGCACCAGTTCGAGGCCGACGTCCCGCGGGTCGAAGGCCTCCTCGGTCACCGTGCCGTCCCGGACGACCCAGACCCGGGAGGTGGAGGTCGTGGTCAGCTCGTCGAGGCCGTCGTCGCCGCGGAACACCAGGGAGGAGTTGCCGCGCTCGGCGAACACCCCGGCGATGATCGGGGCCATCCGGGGGTCGGCGACACCGACCGCCTGGGCCTTCACCTTCGCCGGATTGGTCAGCGGCCCGAGGAAGTTGAACACGGTCCGCACGCCCAGCTGGCCGCGCGCGGTCGCCACGTGGCGCAGCGCGGGGTGGAACTTGACGGCGAAGCAGAAGGTGATCCCGGCCTCCTCGGCGACCTGGGCCACCCGCTTCGGCGTCAGCTCCAGATTGACCCCGAGCTTCTCCAGCACGTCGGACGCGCCGGAGGCCGAGGAGGCGGCACGGCTGCCGTGCTTGACGACCTTCGCGCCGGTGCCGGCGATGACGATGGCCGACATGGTGGAGATGTTGACGGTCCTGGCGCCGTCGCCGCCGGTGCCGACGATGTCGACGGTCTCGCCGGGCACCTCGATGACGTGCGCGTGCTCGTACATCGAGCGCACGCAGCCGGAGATCTCGTCGACGGTCTCGCCCTTGGCCCGCAGCGCCGTCGCGAAGCCCGCGATCTGCACGTCGGTCGCCTCGCCGCGCATGATCAGGTCCATCGCCCAGGCGGTGTCGTCGGCGGACAGGTCGCGGCCGTCGAGCAGGCCGTTCAGCAGGGCGGGCCAGGAGCGGCCCGCCGCGTTGTCGCCTCCAGCGGGGGTCACAGCGCTCATGAGCCGCTCCTGATCGTGTGCGTCGTGGAAAGGGAGTGTGGTCCCACCCTATCCAGCCCCCGGGCACGGCGAAGGGCCCCGTCCGCAGACCGGACGGGGCCCTTCGACCGTGGTGTGGCGACGCTGGAGGGTCAGTGGTGGCCGTGGCCGCTCGTGATCTCCTTGTATTCCTCGACGGTCGGCTTCGGGATCTGCGACCCCTCGCCGTAGTACGCCTTGCTGAGCTTGGCGCGGAGCTTCTGCGCGCTCGTCGGCTTGCGCTCGACACCGTTCTCGTCGACCGTCGGCCCGATCTCGGCCGGCTTGTACTGCTCGTGCGACGTGAGGGTGTGCAGCGCGCCCTGGCTGAGCGGCTCGTGGACCTCGATGAACTCACCGTGCGGCAGGCGCTTGATGATGCCGGACTCGCGTCCGTGCAGCACCTTGTCCTTGTCGCGGCGCTGGAGGCCGAGGCAGATCCGCTTGGTGATCACGAAGGCGATCACCGGGCCGACGAAGAACCCGATCCGGACGAACCAGGTCACCGCGTTGATCGACAGGTGGAAGTGCGTGGCGACGATGTCGTTGCCACCGCCGATCAGCATGATGATGTACGCGGTCACCCAGGCGACGCCGAGGCCCGTGCGGGTCGGGGCGTTGCGCGGCCGGTCCAGGATGTGGTGCTCGCGCTTGTCGCCGGTCACCCACGCCTCGATGAACGGGTAGAGGGCGATGACCGCGAGGAAGATACCGAAGATCACCAGCGGGACGAACACGCCCAGGACCAGCGTGTGACCCCAGAAGTTGATCTCCCAGCCGGGCATGGCGCGGACCAGACCCTCGGCGAAGCCCATGTACCAGTCGGGCTGGGCACCGGTGGACACCTGGTCGGGCCGGTAGGGACCGAGGGCCCAGATCGGGTTGACCGTCACGAGGCCGGCGACGGCCGCGATCACGCCGAAGACCAGGAAGAAGAAGCCTCCGGCCTTCGCCATGTACACCGGCAGCAGCGGCATGCCGACGACGTTGTTGTTGGTCTTGCCGGGACCCGCGAACTGCGTGTGCTTGTGGTAGAAGACCAGGATCAGGTGGGCCACCATCAGGCCGAGCATGATGCCCGGCAGCAGCAGGATGTGGATCGAGTAGAACCGCGCCACCATGTCGTGGCCGGGGAACTCCCCGCCGAACAGGAACATCGAGATGTACGTGCCGACGATCGGCACGGACAGGATCGCGCCCTGCGTGAAGCGGACACCGGTGCCGGAGAGCAGGTCGTCCGGGAGCGAGTAGCCGGTGAAACCGGTGAACATGCCGAGGACGAACAGCAGGAAGCCGAACAGCCAGTTGACCTCACGCGGCTTGCGGAACGCGCCGGTGAAGAACACGCGCATCATGTGCACGAACATGCCGGCGAGGAAGATGATCGCCGCCCAGTGGTGGATCTGCCGGATGAGCAGACCACCCCGGATGTCGAAGCTGATGTTCAGCGTCGAGGCGTACGCCTCGCTCATCAGCTGGCCCTGCAGCGGCACGTACGAACCGTGGTACGCGACCTCGTTCATCGACGGGTGGAAGAACAGCGTCAGATACACACCCGTGAGGATGATGATCAGGAAGCTGTACATGCACACTTCGCCGAGCATGAACGACCAGTGGTCGGGGAAGATCTTGCGCATGTTGGCCTTGGCCAGGGAGTAGATCCCGAGCCGGCCGTCGGCCCAGTCGGCGACACGTTCGCCGGCCGGTGCCTTCCCGCGGGAGCGGGACGTGTTGGTCGCTGTCGTGCTCATCCGCGCTCCCAGAATGCAGGACCGACGGGCTCTTCGAAGTCGCTGAGCGCCTCGAGATAGCCCTCGTCGTTCACGCCGATGCGCAGCTGCGGCAGGGCGTGACCGGCGGGACCGAAGATCACCCGGGCACCGTCGGAGAGGTCGAAGGTGGACTGGTGGCAGGGGCACAGCACGTGGTGCGTCTGCTGCTCGTACAGGGAGATCGGGCAGCCCACGTGGGTGCAGATCTTCGAGTACGCGACGATGCCCTCGTGCGACCACTCGAGCTCGCGCTTGTCCTTGATGTTCTCCGGCTGGATCCGGACGATCATCAGGGCGGACTTGGCGATCTCGTTCTGGAATTCCTCGTCGTGCTCCTCCAGGCCCTCGGGCTTGGCGAAGGTGAGCGAGCCGACCGCGACGTCGGAGGGACGCATCGGCTCGTTCGTGTTCATGTTGACGAGCAGCTTGCCCTTGGACCACAGGGTGTGGCGGAGCTTGGTGCCGGGCAGCGGACCGAGGTCGCGCAGCAGGACGACACCGGAGAGCGGCACCAGCGTGAGCGCGCCGAGCATCGTGTTGCGGATCAGCTTGCGCCGGCCGATCACGGACTCCTTGGCGCCCTGCTTGAAGTCCGCGTGGACCTTGGCACGGACCTCGGGGGACGCCTCGATCGGGTGACGCTCGTCGGCGACCTCCTCGTCGGACATCAGGGTGCGCGCCCAGTGGACGGCGCCCGCGCCGATCGTGAACAGCGCCACGCCCAGCGTCAGGCCGAGCGCGAAGTTCATCGCGTTCAGGTGCCCGATCGGGAAGACGTAGATCGACTTGTCGTGCGGGATGCTCACGAACGAGGCGATGAAGCCGATGGTGGCCAGCATCGACAAGGTGAACAGGAACGCGACCGCGCGCTCGGACCGCTTGGCGGCCCGCTCGTCGATGTCCTGGATGCGGTGCTCGTGGGGCGGCAGCCCCGGGTCGGCGAACGGGTTCTCCTCGTCCGCGACCTTCACCGCACCGTGCGGGGTGCCCTGCTCAGCCGGCAGGTTCTCTTCTGGAATGTCTTGGCTACTCATGACTTCTTGGCCTTTGCGGTCCGGGCGGCGACCCACACGGCGACGGCGATGCAGGCACCGAGGCCGAAGATCCAGCCGAAGAGGCCCTCGCTGACCGGCCCGAGGCCGCCCAGCGACAGACCGCCGGGGCTGACGGTCTCGTCACCGTTGACCGCGTTCAGGTAGGCGATGATGTCCTTCTTGTTCTGCTCCGACAGCGTCGTGTCGGGGAAGGAGGGCATGTTCTGCGGGCCGGTCTGCATGGCCTCGTAGATGTGCTTCGGGTCGACATCCTCGAGGCTGGGCGCGTACTTGCCGTGGGTCAGCGCGCCGCCCTTGCCGGTGAAGTTGTGGCACTGGGCGCAGTTGGTGCGGAACAGCTCACCGCCCTTGGCGATGTCCGCGCCCTCCGGGCCGTACTTCGCGTCCGACGGGACGGCCGGGCCGGCGCCCAGCGAAGCGACGTAGGCCGCCAGCTGGTCGATCTCGGCCTGGGAGTAGATCACCTTCTTGCGCGGGATCTGCGCGCCCGGCTGCTGGGCCGGCATACGGCCGGTGCCCACCTGGAAGTCGACGGCCGCGGCGCCGACGCCGACCAGGCTCGGACCGTCGGTGGTGCCCTGACCCCCGGTGCCGTGGCAGCTGGCGCAGCCGACGGCGTAGAGCTTCTTGCCCTCGTCGATGGCGAGGGACTGGGCGGATTCATCGGCCTGCGCCTTGCTCGCGGGCGCGAACGCGGCGTACAGCCCCCCGGTGCATGCCAGCGCGAGGAGTAGGACGACGAGCGCCGCCAGTGGATGGCGTCGTCGTGCGGAGAGCTTTTTCACGGATTACCCCGGTGTCAGGATCTTCTGCGTCGATGCTTCTGGTGTTGCGCGGGTGCGCGCCGCGACTACTTGATCAGGTAGATCGTGGCGAAAAGGCCGATCCAGACCACATCGACGAAGTGCCAGTAGTAGGACACGACGATGGCGGCGGTCGCCTGTTCGTGGGTGAACCTCCTGGCCGCGTAGGTGCGGCCGAGGACCAGCAGGAAGGCGATGAGGCCGCCCGTCACGTGCAGTCCGTGGAAGCCGGTGGTCAGGTAGAACACCGAGCCGTACGGGTCCGAGGACAGGGAGATCCCGTCCTTCTTGACCAGCTCGGTGTACTCGAACACCTGACCGCCGATGAAGATCGCACCCATCACGAAGGTGACGATGAACCACATCCTGAGCTTCTTCACGTCACCGCGCTCGGCGGCGAACACGCCGAGCTGGCAGGTGAGGGAGGAGAGCACCAGGATCGTGGTGTTCGTCGCGGAGAACGGGACGTTCAGCGCGTGGGCCTTCTCGGACCAGAAGTCCGGGCCGGTCACCGATCGCAGGGTGAAGTACATCGCGAAGAGGGCCGCGAAGAACATCAGCTCGGAACTCAACCAGATGATGGTTCCGACGCTGGTGAGGTTCGGCCGGTTGACCGACGGGTGCGCGTGCCCGGTTTCTACTGTCGTTGCTGTCGCCACGACCGACATTATGTCGGTCGCTTATCCCGCCCTCACCCCGGGGGGTGCCGTTCGGTGTGTTCGCCCCCTGTGTAGTGCCCGTATGGCCCATCGAACGGCCCGTCGAAGCCGTGTCCGAAGCAGTGTTGACGGGTTGTTTGAGGGAGTAGCATCCGCCGCAACGGGCACGACAGTCTCCACCGCGTATCGGAGGAAGCATGCAGGCGACCGCCACGGTGCTGGTCTACAGCGACGACTCCAACACCCGCGAACAGGTGCGGCTCGCGACGGGGCGCCGGCCGGCTCCGGACGTGCCCGTGGTCGAGTTCGTGGAGTGCGCGACGCCGGCCGCCGTCGTCAGGGAGCTGGACAAGGGCGGGATCGACGTCTGCGTCCTGGACGGCGAGGCCGTGCCCATGGGCGGCATGGGCCTGTGCCGGCAGATCAAGGACGAGATCTTCCAGTGCCCGCCGGTGCTGCTGCTCATCGCCCGGCCGCAGGACGCCTGGCTGGCCACGTGGAGCCGCGCGGAGGCCGCTGTGGCGTCACCGGTGGAACCGGTGGAGTTCGCGGGTGCGCTGGCCTCCCTGCTGCGCCAGAAGAGGCTGCAGGGCGTCTAGGGGCGCCCGAAGGGGGGCGGGGGGGGGGGGGGGGGGCGCGCCCCCCCCCCCCCCCCCCGGGGCGAACCCCCCCCCCCCCCCCCCCCCCCCCCCCCCCGCGCGCGCCCCCCCGCGAAGGGCCCCGACACCCCCCCCCCCC